>JANNFB010000154.1:0-5738 GCA_031379365.1 Burkholderiales bacterium | reverse complement strand
AAGGCGCGCAAGGAAGGCCTGATGTCGATCGAGGGTGACGTCGAGAACCCCCACGAATCGCCGCTGTTCAAGAAGTATCCCGTCGTCGGCATCGACCACCATGTGGTCGAGTTCGTGACGGACTACCTGCGCATGATGGTCTCGGGCAACCTCAATGCACACGAAATCGAGTCGCTGATGGACAGCGAGATCGAGACCCACCATCACGAGGCCCATTCGGCCGTGGCTGCGCTGCAGCGCCTGGCCGGCGCGCTGCCGGCCTTCGGCATCGTGGCGGCCGTGCTCGGCGTGGTCAACACCATGGGCTCCGTCGGCCAGCCGCCGGCGGTGCTCGGCGGCATGATCGGCTCGGCCCTGGTCGGCACCTTCCTGGGCATCCTGCTGGCCTATGCCTTCGCTGAACCGCTGGCCGGCTTGCTCGAGCAGAAGGTCGACGAGCAGGGCAAGGAGCTGCAATGCATCAAGACCACGCTGCTGGCCTCGATGCAGGGCTACGCGCCCCAGGTCGCCGTCGAGTTCGGCCGCAAGGTCCTGTACTCCACCGAGCGCCCGACCTTCGCCGAACTGGAAAACCACGTCAAGGGTAAGAAGTGACCCCCCCCCGTAGCGCCTTCGGCGCTCCCCCCCAGGGGGGCGTCGCCAGCGGACCGGCGAAGCCGGATCCGCGGCGCCTGCTGGATGGCGGCGTCGCTGCGCTCGCCGTCCTCGCGCCTGCACTCGGGAGCTCTTGATGGCTGGCGACGCGAAGAAGCTGCAGCCGATCATCGTCAAGAAGGTCAAGAAGGGTGGTCATGGCCACCATGGCGGCGCCTGGAAGATCGCTTATGCCGACTTCGTGACGGCCATGATGGCCTTCTTCCTGTTGATGTGGCTGCTCGGGTCGACCACCGAAGGCGACAAGAAGGGGATTGCCGATTACTTTCAGTCGCCTCTGAAGGTGGCGTTGGCCGGCGGCTCGGGCTCGGGCGACTCGTCGCACGTGCTCAAGGGGGGCGGCCAGGACCTGACGCGCAGCACCGGGCAGGTCAAGCGCGGCGACATCGAAGCCGAGCGCCGCACCATCAACCTGCACGTGCTCAAGCAAGAGCAGGTGCGGGCCGAGATCGCACGCCTGGAAGACCTGAAGAAGAAGGTCGAGGACAAGATCGCCGCCAGCCCGAAGCTGGCCCCCATGTCGTCGCAATTGCGCCTGGACATGACACGCGACGGCTTGCGCATTCAGATCACCGACGAACTCAACCGGCCGATGTTCTCCAGCGGATCGGCGGTGGTGCAACCCTACATGCGCGAGTTGCTGCGCGAGATTGGTCAGGTGCTGAGTTCGGTGCCCAACCACCTCACGCTCGAAGGTCATACCGACGCGCAGCCGTTCTCTGCCGGCGACCGCGGCTACAGCAACTGGGAGCTCTCGGCCGACCGCGCCAATGCGTCGCGCCGCGAACTCGTCGCCGGCGGCCTGCCCGACGACCGTGTCCTGCGCGTCCAGGGCCTGGCCTCGAGCACCCTGTTCGACCCGCAGGAGCCCCTGAGTGCCAGCAACCGTCGCATCAGCATCATTGTCATGAATCGCGACGCCGAAGACCGCCTGTTCCGCACCGCGCCCGAGGTGGCACAGGCGGTCGTCGTCGATGCGCCCCCCGCACCGCCCGCGTTGTCGGCTTCAAGTCCGGCGCCGGGTGTCCGATAAGGTTTCATTCGCTCCTGCCGTCAGACGCCCATGACCAACACCACCGACCTGAAGTTCCTTGTCGTCGACGACTTCTCCACCATGCGTCGCATCGTGCGCGGCCTGCTGCGCGAGATGGGCTGCAACAACACCGAAGAGGCCGAGGACGGCGCGGTGGCCCTGCAGATGCTCAAGTCGCAGAAGTTCGATTTCGTCGTCAGCGACATCAACATGCCCAACATGAACGGCTTCGACCTGCTCAAGGCGGTCAAGGCTGACAACACGCTCAAGCACATCCCGGTGCTCATGGTCACTGCCGAGGCGCGCAAGGAAGACATCGTGCTGGCGGCGCAGAGCGGCGCAGCCGGCTACATCGTCAAGCCCTTCACCAAGGCGACTTTGGAAGAGAAAGTTCAGAAGATCCTGCAAAAGCTGGCGCAGCCCGCGTGACTCATCAACCCATGGAGTTGACGACATGAAGATGGATGACATGCCGGCCCTGGCACAGCAATCGGCACCACGCGCCTCGCCCGAGGTCTTTCACCAGTTGGGCCTGATCACGCGCCAGTTGCACGACACCCTGCAGCAGCTTGGCGTGATGCACAACCTGCAAGCCGCCGCCGATGGCCTGCCCGATGCGCGCAGCCGGCTGACCTACATTGCCAAGAAAACGGGCGAGGCAGCCGACAAGGTGCTCAACTCCGTTGACCAGGCCAAGCTCGAGCACAGCCGCATCACCGAGGAGACGCGGCGCATGGCCGCAGCCATCGTCGCCGATCCGGTGCGCGCGGTGGCCAGTGGCGCGGTGATCAACTTCGTCGGCGATGTCGAAGCCGCCACGGCGCGCATCGATGCCCACCTCACCGACATCATGATGGCGCAGGACTTCCACGACCTGACCGGCCAGGTGGTGGCCAAAGTAGTGGCCCTGGCGGCCGACCTGGAAGACTCCCTGGTCAAATTGCTGGTACGGGCCGCACCGTCCGACCAGGCGCAGAAGGTGGATGCGTCGGCGCTGAGCGGCCCGGTCGTCAACCCCGAACAGCGTACCGACGTGGTGCACAACCAGGGCGAGGTCGACGACCTGCTGGCCAGCCTGGGCTTCTGAGCGTCTTCGCCGATGGCGGCCCGGGCCACCCGGGCCCGACGGGCACGCCGCTTGCCTGAGAACACCGCCCGAGAAGCCCGCCTTTTCCGGCTTAAGTTTTTGCGCCAGCGCGGCACCATGGCTTTCCCATGGCCGACTCTGCGCAAGACCGTCACCTTCCCGCCACACCCCGCAAACTGGCCAAGGCCCGTGGCGACGGGGATGTGGCCCGTTCGCGTGATCTGGGCCACTTCGGGGCCATCGCCGCCATCGGTGCGCTGTTGGTGGCCCTGGCGCCTGAGCTGACGGGTTGGCTGCAGAACCTGCTGCGTGCCGGCCTGAGCTTCGATGCCCGCAGTCTGGCCGCGACCGACACGATGATCAGCCAGCTCGGCGGCCTGGGCTTGAAGATGATGGCCGTGGTGGCACCGCTCGGTGCCGTGATGGTGGCCGTGGCGCTGGCCGCAGGCGTGGCGTCCGGCGGGTGGAACTGGACCTTCAAGCCGCTGGCGCCGAAGTTCAGCAAGCTCAATCCACTGTCCGGCCTCGGCCGCATGTTCTCCAAGCAGCAGTTTGGCGAGGCGCTGAAGGCTTGCCTGCTGGCGCTGGTGCTGGGCGGTATCGGCGCGCTCTACCTGAGCGCCCAGTTACCCGATTTCGTCGCCACGCTGGGTGTGCCCTTGCCGGCGGCGGTGGCGCAGGCCACGCAGACCGTGCGCGGCGGCCTCTGGCTGCTGGTGCTGGCGCTGGCGGTGTTTGCGGTGGTCGACGTGCCCTTGCAACGCAAGTGGTACCAAGACCGCCAGAAGATGAGCCACCAGGAACTCAAGGAAGAGTTCAAACAGCTCGAAGGCAACCTCGAGATCAAGTCCAAGATGAAGGCCTTGATGCGCGATCGCGCCCGGCGCCGCATGATGGCGGCGATTCCGGGTGCCGACCTGGTGGTCATGAACCCGACCCACTATGCGGTGGCGCTCAAGTACGACGACGCCTCGATGGCCGCACCGCGCGTGGTGGCCAAGGGTGCCGATCTGATCGCCCTGCGCATTCGTGACATCGCCCGGGAAGCCGGCGTGCCGGTGCTGGAGGCACCGCCGCTGGCGCGCGCGCTCTACGCCCATGCCGAGATCGACCGCGAAGTCCCGGCGGCGCTGTTCGCCGCGGTGGCCCAGGTGCTGGCCTATGTCTATCAGCTGCGCGCGGCGATGGCCGGGCGCGGTGCCATGCCCGCGGACCTGCCGGTTTTGCCGGTGCCCGATGAACTCGATCCGCACCACGCTGCCGCGGTGCCCGGAGAAGCCGCTTGAGCGATTTGACGAAGCGCCTGAGCGGCTTGCTCGGCTCGAACGCCGCCCTGGTCAAGAACCTGATGGCGCCGCTCTTCATCGTCATGGTCCTGGCCATGATGGTGCTGCCGCTGCCGCCTTTCGCCCTGGATGTCCTCTTCACCTTCAATATCGCGATGGCGTTGATGGTGATGATGGTCTCGGCCAACATGATCCGCCCGCTCGACTTCGCCGCCTTCCCGGCGGTGATTCTGGTCACCACCCTGCTGCGCTTGTCGCTGAACGTTGCGTCGACCCGGGTCGTGTTGCTGGAGGGACATACGGGGCCGGGCGCTGCGGGCAAGGTGATCGAGTCCTTCGGTCACTTCCTGATCGGTGGCAACTTCGCTGTCGGCCTGATCGTCTTCGCGGTCCTGGTCGTCATCAACTTCATCGTCATCACCAAAGGCGCCGAACGCATTGCCGAAGTCGGCGCGCGCTTCACGCTCGATGCCATGCCCGGCAAGCAGATGGCCATCGACGCCGACCTCAACGCCGGACTCATCAATGAAGAGCAAGCCAAGCAGCGCCGCACCGAAGTCGGCGAAGAAGCCGAGTTCTTCGGCTCGATGGACGGCGCCAGCAAGTACGTGCGCGGCGACGCGATTGCCGGCCTGCTGATCCTGTTCATCAACATCGTCGGCGGTTTCATCATCGGCGTGGCCCAGCACAGTCTGTCGGCGTCGCAGGCGGCCGAGAGCTACATCCTGCTGGCGGTGGGTGACGCGCTGGTGGCGCAGATTCCGGCGCTGTTGATCTCGGTGGCCGCAGCGATGGTGGTCTCGCGCGTCGGCAAGGGCGCCGATGTCGGCACCCAGATCCGTGCCCAGCTGTTCAACTCGCCGCGCACGCTGGCTGTCACCGCGGCCATCATCGGCGCGCTGGGCCTGATCCCGGGCATGCCCAACATCGTTTTCCTGGTCATCGCCGGCGGCATCGCCTGGGGCGCCTGGGCCATGCGCGAGCGCGACCGCAAGGCGGCCGCAGCCGTGCCCAAGACCCGCGAGGAGCAACGCGAAGCCAACCCCGAAGCCAGCTGGGACGACCTGACCCCCATCGACACCCTGGGCCTGGAGGTCGGCTACCGCCTGATCGCCCTGGTCGACGCGCAGCGCGGTGGCGATTTGCTCGGCCGCATCAAGGGCGTGCGCAAGAAGTTTGCCCAGGACGTCGGCTTCCTGCCGCCGCCGGTACACATCCGCGACAACCTCGACCTGAAGCCCAGCGCCTACCGCGTCTCGCTGCGCGGCGCCGTGGTGGGCGAGGGCGAGGCTTTCCCCGGCATGCTCTTGGCCATCAACCCCGGCGGCGCGACGCAGCAGCTGATCGGCAGCAAGACCACCGACCCAGCCTTCGGCCTGCCTGCGGTGTGGATCGACGACCGCCAGCGCGAGATGGCGCAAATGAGCGGCTTTACGGTGGTTGATTGCTCGACCGTCGTGGCGACCCATCTTTCACACTTGATGCAAGTGAGTGCGGCCCGTTTGCTGGGTCGTGTCGAAACCCAGGCCTTGGTCGAGCATGTGACCAAGCTGGCCCCGAAGCTGATCGAGGATGTGATTCCCAAGATGGTCGGTATCGCCACCCTGCAAAAGGTTCTTCAGCTGCTGCTGGAGGAGGGCGTGCACATCCGCGACATGCGCTCCATCGTCGAATGCCT
>JANNFB010000141.1:0-3419 GCA_031379365.1 Burkholderiales bacterium | reverse complement strand
CGTGGCCTATGCCAGCGGCGGCGCGCTGCTGAACTCGCCCAAGTTGCTTGGCAAGCTCAACCTGTCCGGCCCCTTGCCTTGGGCCGGCCTGCGTGCTGGTTACGAGTGGCGCTACGACAGCCAGCGCCTGACGCTGGACGGCAGCAAGCTGGGCGGCTACGCGGTGTCGAACCTGCACCTCAGCACGGAGGCCCTGGCCAAGGGGCTGGAGCTGTCGCTGGGCGTGCAGAACTTGTTCGACAAGCGCTATGCGCACCCCGGTGCCGACACCAACTGGCAGAACGCACTCGAACAGGACGAGCGCAGCGTTCGCGTGTCCGCCTCCTACCGCTTCTGACACCGCGATGGCCCGCTCAGCCGTCACCCGCCGAACTCTGGCCGCCGCGATCGCGGCGCTGGCGCTTGTCGTGCCGACGGCGGCCTATCCGATCAGCCTTGCACAACTGCTGCAGCTGCCGCTGGAGCAGTTGCTGCACCTGAAGATCACGTCGATGGGCGGCGGCGCGGCCGCGCTGGCGGGAGCCCCTCATGAGCGCTAGCGCAAGTGTGCGCGCCTGGTTCACCGCAGTGCTGCTCGCGCTGTGCGCGTGCGCGCCCGCCGTCCACGCCGCCGACGATCTGCCCGAGTACCGCCTGAAGGCGGCCTTCCTCTACAACTTCGCGCTGTTCACCGAGTGGCCGGCCGATGTCGGCAGCACGCTGCGCCTGTGCGTGTTCGGGCCCGATCCGTTCGGCGCCGAGCTCGACGGGCTGCAGGGCAAGGCCGTCGGCGAGCGCAGCATCGCGGTGCAGCGCAAGACCGGCCTCGACGGCCTGAAGGGCTGCCAGATCGTGTTCGTCGCACCGGCGGCCGCAGGCCAGTTGCCGCGCGTGCTCGAAGCCCTCGAAGGCCAGACGGTGCTGACGGTGGCCGACAGCCCGGGTGCGGCGCGCCAGGGCGTGGCGCTGAACATGGCCGTGAGCCAGAACAAGGTCAGCTTCGAGGCCAACCTGAAGGCCGCGCGTGCGGCCAGGCTCAACCTCAGCTCCAAACTGCTGCGCCTGGCCACGGAGGTGATTCAGTGAGTACGCCGGGCCGCCCCAAGTGCGAACGCTCCCGCTCGGCGGGACAGGCCGAAGGCCGAAGGGTGCCCCAGTGACGGCCGCGCGAGGCAACATCACGCTGGCCGGGCGGCTGCGCCTCGTCAACCGCATCACGCTGGGGTCGGCGCTGGCCATCGTGGCGCTGATCGTCGTGGCCAGCAGCTTCACCCTCGGCCTGTTGTCGCTGATCGACACGACCCGGCTGCAGGCCAAGGTTCTGGCCGAGAACGCCGGCGCCGCGCTGATGTTCCAGGACGCGAAGTCGGCGCAGGAACTGCTGCAGCCGCTGCGCAACCTGCCCGAGCTCGACGAGGCCGTGTTGTCGACGGCCGCCGGGCGCGTGTTCGCGCACTACGAGCGCGCGGGCCACGCGGCGACCCTGAAACCGATGCCGGCCGGCAAGCCCGGCCACACAGCCTCGCTGTCGCACATCGAAGTCGCCGAGCCCGTGCTCTTCGAGGACGAAACCCGCGGCATGCTGCAGATGAGCGTCTCGCTGGATGCCCTGTACCGGCACACGGCCTGGCAGTTGCTCGCCATGTTCGGCGCGACACTGCTGGCGCTGGCCGCCAGCCGGGTCTTGCTCAAGCGCCTGAACGCCTCGGTGCTCGAGCCGCTGGCCGACCTCGACGCGCTGATGGAGCGCGTCTCGGACGATGCCGACTACGCCGTGCGCGCACGGCCCAGCCGCATCGCCGAGCTGAACCACCTGGCGCTGGGCTTCAACGACATGCTCGGCCAGATCCAGCAGCGCGATGCCAGCCTGGCGGCGCACCGCGAGCACCTGGAAGACGAAGTCGAGGCGCGCACCGTCGAGCTGGTGCGGGCCAAGGACGCCGCCGAGGCGGCCAGCCGCGCCAAGAGCGAATTCCTGGCCACCATGAGCCACGAGATCCGCACGCCGATGAACGGCGTGCTGGGCATGAACGAGTTGCTGATCCACAGCCCGATGGCGCCGCAGCAGCGGGCCTGGGCCAAGGCGGTGCAGGCCTCGGGCCAGCACCTGCTGAGCGTGATCAACGACATCCTGGATTTCTCCAAGATCGAGTCGGGCCACCTCGCGCTCGAATCGGTCGACTTCAACCTCGTCGAACTGGTCGAGGATGCGCTGGCGATGTTCGCGCAACCCGCCGCCGACAAGGGCCTCGAGCTGGCGGCGCAGTTCAGCCCGCCCGACGCCGCCTGGGGCCTGCGCGGCGACCCGTTCCGCCTGCGCCAGGTGGTCTCCAACCTGATCGGCAACGCCATCAAGTTCACCGAGCGCGGCGAAGTCATCGTGCGCGTGGCTCGGCAAGCTGACGCCGACGGCGCCGTGCCGTTCACGCTGAACGTCGAGGACACCGGCATCGGCATTGCCGTCGAGGCCCGGCACAAGATCTTCGAGCATTTCTCGCAGGCCGACGGCAGCACCACGCGGCGCTTCGGCGGCACCGGCCTAGGGCTGGCGATCTGCCAGCGCCTGGTCAGCTCGATGGGCGGCCGCATCGGCGTGGACAGCGTCGTCGGGAAAGGCTCGCGCTTCACCGTCGGCCTGTGCCTGCCGGCGTCGAACGCACCGGTCACCGAAGCCGTGCCCGTCGCGGCGCTGCGCGGCGCGCGCGTGCTGGTGGTCGACGACAGTGCCACCAACCGCGAGATCCTGCAGCAACAGATGCAGGCCTGGCAGATGCGCGTGACCTGCGTGGCCGGCGGCAAGCAGGCGCTGGCGGCGATCGCCCGCGCCCGGGCCGTCGGCGCGCCGTTCCAGCTGGCCATCCTGGACATGCACATGCCGATGATGGACGGCCTGGAGCTGGCGCAGGCGATCAAGGCCGAGCCCGAAAACGACGGCCTGCGCTCGATGATCCTGACCTCCACCTGTGTCCAGCCCGAACAGCGCGAATTGCGCGAAGCCGGCATCCTGCGCTACATCAACAAGCCGATCCGCCGCGCCGACCTTCGTCGCGTCGTTGGCGCGATGCTGGCGTCGGCCGACGGCGAGGTGACTGAAACCACGCCGATGCCCTTCGAGTCGGACGCCGCGGCATTGAGTGGTTCGGTGCTGCTGGTCGAGGACAACCCGATCAACCAGGGTGTGGCCCGCGCGATGCTGGCCTAGCTGGGCCTGCACATGACCCTGGCCAACCACGGCCAGGAAGCACTCGTCCGGGTGCGCGAGCGCGATTTCGACCTGGTGTTAATGGACTGCCAGATGCCGGTGATGGACGGCTTCGAAGCCACCGAAGCGATCCGGCGCCTGCCTGGCGGCTGCGGCCGCAGCGTGCCGATCGTGGCCTTGACGGCCAACACGATGCAGGGCGATGAAGCGCGCTGCCTGCGTGTCGGCATGGACGACT
>JANNFB010000111.1:0-40977 GCA_031379365.1 Burkholderiales bacterium | reverse complement strand
CTGCCGTCCACAGCCACCACGCCCTGCGACAGCAGCTTGAGCTGGCGGCAGATCGACACGAAGTGACGGAAGACGTTGCGGATGCCAGCAGGGTTGTCGTGGCGGAAGTCGGCAATCGTCTTGAAGTCCGGCGCCAGGCGTCCAGTCAGCCACATCAGCTCGACGTTGCGCTGGCATTCGCGCTCAAGACGCCTGCTGGATTGAACGCGGTTGAGGTAGCCGTAGATGTAGATCTTCAGCAGCACGGCCGGGGCGTAGGACGGGCGGCCCGTGGATGCGGGCATCGTGCCTTTGAAGCCCAGCGCGCACAGGTCGAGTTCCTGAACAAACGCGTCGACAACCCGAACCGGGTTGTCCTCAGCGATGAAGTCATCCAGACACTCAGGCATCAGCGTCACCTGGCTGCGGTCCTGGCCTTCAACGAAACGCGACATACCGGCTCCCGTGCTCGATATGTCTTCGAACTCTACCGATCAGACACCGTTACAGGGAGGGGGTTTTCACACAGCCTCGACCCATAGGGGTCCATCGCTGCGCACACCGGGCAGGCGCGAAGCAGCCGATCAGCGCCTCAACTCAAACGCTGAGTAAGCCCGTCCAAGGCCGACGCGATTCGAGCGTCGCTTCTGGGTACTGCCTAGCTTGCCCATCAAGCAGCTTGGCGGGGCGGCCCAGCAGGTGCCGGTCGAAGAACGCCAACGAGTAGGCGTTGACGATGTTGTGCGCCCTTTGCGCATCTATCGGACCGGCCAGTCCCAACTGCGGCGCCAGCGGTGTCCAGATCGGAATGTCAGTGAAGTTGAAGTGGAACGTGCCCGGGAGGCGCACGAAGTACCCATCTCCCGAAAGACCTTCATACACCGCGCGCATGCTCGTCTGGTGCGCTTCGATCTCGACCTCCGGCCAACCGCCGGCTCGCTGCCGCTCCAATCGCATGCCGTTGGCGTCCCGCGTGATCCACATGCTGGGCTGTTGCAGTCCCGCCTTGACCACGTTGGTGGGCATCGCAGCGTCCATCACCAGGCAGGCGCGCAGACGCTGATCAAGTCGGCAAGCCTCGCCTACGACGATGCCGCCAAGCGACATGCCGAAGACGCCGACACGCTGCCAGTCGAGTTTGCCGGTCAGGATGCTATTGGGGTCGGCTCGGTTCACCGATCACGCCGTTCATCTCAGCCGAGGTCGCGCAATTCCTGCATGGTCAAGTGGAAACGCCCAACGCCAGTTTTCCGTACTTTTTCCGTACCGCCAAGAAAAAAGCACCCAGCGTTTCCGCTAAGTGCTCATTTTTCCTACCGAATTTGGTAGGCGCGATTGGACTCGAACCAACGACCCCCACCATGTCAAGGTGGTGCTCTAACCAGCTGAGCTACGCGCCTGAAGAGCTGAAATTGTAGCAGCGGCTTGGGCGGCTATTTCCGGCGCGCCAAGCGCACACCCGGGATCTGCGCGACCTGTGTCAGCACCTGGCGCAACCGGGCGGTGTTGCCGACTTCGACCGTGAAGCCCATGGAGGCCACTGCACCGCCACTGCCCTTGACGTTCTGGCTGTGCACGCCGGTGACGTTGACATCGGCTTTGGCAAACACTTCCGTGATGTCGCGCAGCAGGCCGGGTCGGTCGCCGGCCTCGACGAGCACGTCGATCGGAAACAAGGCCCCCTCCTGCGCTTGGCCGCCCCACTCGACCGCAATCACACGCTCGGGGGCCTGGGCGCGCAGGTGGCGCAGGTTGCTGCAACTGTGGCGATGGATGGCCACGCCCTTGCCCCGCGTGACGTAACCGTCGATTGCGTCGGGCGGCGCGGGCCGGCAGCAGCGCGCCAGACCGGTCATCAGAGAGTCGACACCCACCACCAGCACCCCGCCGCGGCTCTGTCCCGCGCCCAATCGTGAGCGCTTGAGCAGGGGCGCATCTTCGACCGGTGGTGGGTCTGGCGGGCGCAACAGCTGTTCGATCGTGCGCAGCGACAACTCGTCCTTGCCAACGACCTCGAACAGGCTGTCGGCCTGTTTGAAGCCCAGCCGCGCGGCCAGTTCGTCATGTTTGACGGCCGTCTTGCCTTCGCGCTGCAGCAGTTTCTCGACCAGCTCGCGGCCCTTGGCAATGGTCTGGGCCTGCGCCTGGACGTTGAACCAGGCCCGCACCTTGGAGCGCGAGCGCGCGCCGGCCAGATAGCCGAGTTCGGGGTTGAGCCAGTCAAGCGACGGTCCCCCATCCTTGGTCGCGGTGATCTCGACGGTCTGGCCGTTGGCGAGCGGCTTGTTCAGAGGCACCTGCACACCATCGACCCGCGCACCACGGCAGCGGTGGCCAAGATCGGTGTGCAGGACGTAAGCGAAATCGATGGGTGTGGCCCCGGCGGGCAGCTCGATCACGGCCGCTTGCGGCGTGAACACGTAAATGCGCTCGTCGCTGCCGGCTCCCGACGGGCTCTCGGGCGCAAAGTCACGCTCCCATGCGAGCAGTTGGCGCAGCACTGCTTTGCGCGCCTCGGCGATGCGCTCGTCATGGCCGCTGTCGGCGCTGACACCGGCGTAGCCCTTGATGCCCGCCTCCTTGTAGGCCCAGTGCGCGGCGACACCGAACTCGGCGTGCTCATGCATGGCCCGCGTACGGATCTGGATCTCGACTGGCTGATCCCCATCCGTGCGCACAACGGTGTGCAGCGACTGGTAGCCATTGGCCTTGGGCTTGGCAATGTAGTCGTCGAACTCACCGGCCACCGCTGGCCAGCGCTCATGCACGCGAGCCAAGGCGGCATAGCAGCCAGCGACATCGGCGACGATGACGCGCACCGCGCGCACATCCAGCACCTGGGCAAAGTCCAACTGCTTGCCCGGCATCTTCTTCCAGATACTGAACAGGTGCTTGGGCCGGCCCTGGACCTCGGACTCGATACCGTGGGCCTGAAGATCATCCGCCAGGACGCCACGAAAAGCCTCGATGGCCGCCTCGCGCGCGCCGCGGGTTTCGTCCAGCCAGCCCGCCACGCGCTTGTAGTCGAGTGGCTGGAGAAAACGAAAGGACAGGTCTTCCAGCTCCCACTTGATCTGCCAGATGCCCAGCCGGTTGGCCAAGGGCGCAAAGACTTGCAGCGACTCGCGCGCCACCGGCGCCGGGCAGGCCACGCGCGCGGCCGCGTGCCAGCGCAGGGTCTGCAGACGCGACGCGAGGCGCAGCAGCACCACACGCAGGTCACGCGAGAACGCCAGCAGCATCTTGCGCACGCGCTCGGTCTGCTCGCCTTGCGCGGCGGTGTCGCCGGTGGGCGCTGCCAGCCTGGCTGCCCGCTGAATCTGCACCAGCTTGCGCGTGTGACCGACCAGGCCCGCATAGCTGGGGCCGAAAGCCTTGGCCACCACCTCTTCGGGCCGTTGCAGCCAGTCGCCGGCATAGACCAGGTAGG
Source organism: Burkholderiales bacterium (assembly GCA_031379365.1). Classification (GTDB taxonomy): domain Bacteria; phylum Pseudomonadota; class Gammaproteobacteria; order Burkholderiales; family Burkholderiaceae_C; genus CADEEN01. The sequence goes on along the minus strand of JANNFB010000111.1, from coordinate 37,568 downwards.
CGGCTGCCTGCATCGCCGGCGCAGCGCCGATGCCGTGCAGGACAGCGGCCACGCCGTCGGCATGGCCCAGAGCGACTTCACCGGTGTCTAGCCGATGACCGGCAAGCAAGGGCTCGGCAAAGGCGCGCGCACGCACCAAGTCAGCCGCACCGTGATCGGCTGGCAGGTCATCGACCAGACGCACGATGGGTGCGCTGGCCTGGGCGGCTGCGGCCGGTGGCTTCATGGGCCGAGCAGGAACTCGCGCACGGCTTGCACTTGGTCGGCCTGAACGAGCGTGGGCGCATGGCCGACCCCACTGAACTCGACCAGCCGGGCCCTCGGTCCGCGTTCGCCCATGGCTTGCGCGGTCTCGCGCGAGAGCAAGTCGCTCTCGGCACCGCGGATCAGCAGCGTGGGCTGGCGCAGGCTGTCATAGGCCTGCCAAAGCAACGCCTCGCTGGCCTGCGCCATCTCCGGCGTTGCGGCGCGGAAGGCGATGCCGATGGCCGGGTCATAGCGCGGCTTGAAACCGCTGCCGTCGGCGATCAACTGGGGCTCGGTCAGCGCCAACCACTGCGCGCGCGTGTGCGGTCCGAAACCGGACGAGATGGCCCACATGGCGTCTGCCGCTTCATCCAGCGTGGCCCAGTGGGCCGGCACGCCGAGGTAGGTGCCGATGCGCACCAAGGAGGCCGCTTCGATGGTCGGTCCGATGTCGTTCAGCACCAGACGGCGCACCGGAGAGCCGGCCAACGACGCAACGCCCAGGCCGATAACCGCGCCCATCGAGGTGCCGACCCAGTCCAGGCTCGTGGCCTCGAGCCGCGCCAGCAGGGTGACCATGTCGGCGATGTATTGCGGCACCTGGTAGCCCATCGGGTTCTCCAAGCGATCAGAGCGACCCCGCCCGACAACGTCCGGGCAGACCACGCGGTACTCATTGCACAGCGCCCGCGCCAGGGTGTCGAAGTCGCGCCCTTGCCGCGTCAGCCCGTGGGCACAGATCAGCACCCGCGGGTTGGCCGGATCGCCCCACTCCCAGTACGCCATGCGGTGCAGCGCCATGCGGGTGGGGCTGGGCGTGTCCACGCATTGAACGTGGTTGAGGCGCGGCTGTTCAGTCACAGGGTTTCTCCCATTCGATAATCCATGCTACCAACGACAGGAGGATGGACTCATGCTCACAGGCAAGACGGCTCTGGTAACCGGTTCGACCAGCGGCATCGGTCTGGGTATCGCCAAGGTCCTGGCGACCCACGGGGCCAACATCGTGCTGAATGGTTTTGGCGATGTGGAAGCCGCGAAGCGCGAGTTCCGGGAACTCGACGCCGAGATCGGCTACCACCCGGCCGACATGAGCCAGCCCGGCCAGATCGCCGACATGATCTCCTACGCTCAGCGCACGATGGGAGCGATCGACATCCTCGTCAACAACGCCGGGATCCAGCACGTAGCCAACGTGGAGGAGTTCCCGGTGGAGAAATGGGACGCGATCATCGCCATCAACCTCAGCTCCGCTTTCCACACCACCCGCTTGGTGCTGCCTGCCATGAAGGCGTCGGGCTGGGGCAGGATCCTGAACATCGCGTCCGCGCACGGCCTGGTGGCGTCGGCTGCGAAGAGCGCCTACGTCGCGTCCAAGCACGGGCTGGTCGGCTTCACCAAGGCGGTGGCTCTGGAAACCGCCACCACCGGTGTCACGGTCAACGCGATCTGCCCGGGCTGGGTGCTGACGCCGCTCGTGCAACAGCAACTCGACGCCCGTGCCGCCCGAGAAGGCATCGACGGCGAAGAGGCCAAGCGCCGCTTGCTGGCCGAGAAGCAGCCCTCTTTGCAGTTCACCACCCCAGCCCAACTCGGCGAGCTGGCCGTCTTCCTGTGCTCTCCCGCGGCAGACAACATCCGCGGCTCCGCCTTCAATGTCGACGGCGGGTGGGTCGCGCAGTAACGCAGCCTAGCTAGCGGATCATCTGCACCGAGCCGCTCACGGTGACCGTCACGTCGCCCTTGCCGGCTTCGGTCGGCAGGGCCTCGTCGGTAGACGCCGAAGCACGCGACGCCTTCATGAGCAGCGGCATCGGTTGCGGGGCGAAATCATTCGCCGCAACATTCACTTCGCGCACGTTGTAACTGCTGTAGCCGAACTGCTGCGCCATCTGTGCCGCCTTGGCGCGCCAGCGAGCGATGGCCTGCGCCGTCACCTCGGCCTCGACCTTTTCGCGCGCTTCGCGCGACAGGCTGTAGCCGACGCGCGCCAAGGTCATGGTCTGGATGCGGCCGCTGAGCTGGGCGATGGCCGCGATGTCCTTGCCTTGGACCAGCAGCTCCGTGCTGCCCTGCCACCCGCTGATGGTCGGCTGCCCGCCCTTGACCGGGTTGCTGTAGCGCGGGTAGAGCGAGAAATTGCCGGTCTGGACTTCGACTGCGCCGGGTTTAGCGATCTTTCTCGCTTCGGCCAGCGCAGCGTCCAGTGCCTGCTTCAAGGCGCTCTGCACGGCCTGCGCATCGACGCCTTCCCGCGTCACTGAAAAGCTCAGACCCAGCACGTCCTTCGTCACTTCGACAGTCGCTGCGGTGCTCAGGTTGAGCACGCCACTGACCGGCACAGGCACTGGCTGGGCCTGTGCGCCAAGCGCGAACAGGAGGGCGACGGAGACCCAGGTCCATCTCAACCGCGGTTTCATTTCGATCCTTTCAATGACGCATGCTTTCTTGCGGCTCGCAGCGACTGCCGAAGGCGGTGTGAAGAAATGCCGCACGCCGCGACGAAGACGACGCAGCGCACGAAAGACATGTAACTGCCGGTCAGAACGGGGGTTTACCCCTGGCGTTTGGACCTTACCATGCCGCTGTTACATATTTGGAGCCCACCCCATGAACGCAACCGCCAACGCCCGTCCGGACCGCGTGGTCGTCGTCGACGACGACGCCCGCATCCGCGACCTGCTGCGCCGCTACCTGACCCAGGAAGGCTTCGAAGTGCTGCTGGCCGAGGATGCCAAGGCCCTGAATCGCCTGCTGACGCGCGAAACCATCGACTTGATCGTGCTCGATCTGATGCTGCCTGGCGAAGACGGGCTGTCGATCTGCCGTCGCCTTCGCGCTGCCAACGACGCCACGCCGATCATCATGCTGACGGCCAAGGTCGAAGATGTCGACCGCATCGTCGGCCTCGAAGTCGGCGCTGACGACTACCTGCCCAAGCCCTTCAACCCGCGCGAGTTGCTGGCGCGCATCCATGCCGTGCTGCGCCGCCGACCGGCGATGGAAGCGCCGGGCGCGCCGGCGAAGGACCAGCAGACGGTCACGTTCGGGCCGTTCGAGTTCGACCTCTCGCTGCGCCGCCTGACCAAGGACGGCGAGCAGATGGCCCTGACCACCGGCGAGTTCTCGATGCTGAAGGCCCTCGTGCGCCATCCGCGTCAGCCCCTCTCGCGCGACAAGCTGGCGCAGTTGGCGCGCGGGCGCGAGTTCGAGCCCTTCGACCGCAGCCTGGACGTGCAGATCTCGCGCCTGCGCAAGATGATCGAGCCCGACCCCGCGCAGCCGCGCTACATCCAGACCGTGTGGGGCGTGGGCTACGTGTTCGTGCCGGACGGCACGCATTGACGAGCCCCGACGCGAGCCGCTTGGCGGCCGTGCGTCGCGTCCCCAAGGGACTGCCGGGCCTTGCTTGGGAGCGGCCCGGCGCGGCGTCCCGGCAATGCACTGAAACCGGCCTCCCGTGATGCATCATCCCCCGCCATGCCCCGTCAGCCCGTCGGCCTGAGTCTCTTCTCACGCACCTTTTTCCTGCTGGCCTTGCTGCTGGCCGGCGGCATCTTTGCCTGGGTGCAGACACTGCGGGCGCTCGAGTTGGAGCCGCGAGCGGTGCAGGCGGCGCAGCAGATCGCCAGCCTGGTGAACCTGTCGCGCGCCGCGCTGCGCTATTCCGACAGCATCAACCGCGTGGCTGTCGTGAAGACCATGACCGACCAGGAGTCGATGCGTGTCTTGCCGCGCGAGCCGGGCGACCGCTGGGAGCCTTTCGAGGTCGACCGCTTCACACGCCGCGTCGGCGCCGAACTGCGCTCGCGCCTTGAGGCCGACACTGTCGTGGCAAGCGCGGTGAACGGCCAACCAGGCCTGTGGGTCGGCTTCAACATTGAGCGCGAACCGTTCTGGCTGCAGGCCGATGCCACCCGCGTCGTGCCGCTGACGCCGGGCACCTGGTTCGTCTGGGTTGGCATCGCCTTGCTGGCGACGCTGGTCGGTTCGGTCTCCATCGCCCGCTTGATCAACCAACCCCTGCGTGACCTGAGCTTCGCCGCCAGCCGGATCCGCGAAGGCGAGTTCGATTCGGTGCTCGACGAGAACACGCTGACCAGCGAGATCCGCGAGGTCAACATGGGCTTCAACCGCATGGCCCGCGAGTTGGCCAAGGTGGAGGAAGACCGTGCCGTCATGCTGGCCGGCATCAGCCACGACCTGCGCACGCCCCTGGCCCGCCTGCGCCTGGAAGCGGAGATGAGCGTCAGCGACGAAGAGGCGCGGCAGAACATGGCACTCGACATCGAGCAGCTCGACGCCATTATCGACAAGTTCATGGACTATGCGCGGCCCGGCGATGCGCGGCTGGTGCCTGTGCACCTGTCGCCCCTGGTCGACAAGGAAGCCGCCACTTTCCGCGACCCGCGAGAGATCGTCATCACCTCGCGCCTGGCCATCGATCTGCGCGTGATGGCCGACGAAGTGGAACTCGGCCGCGTCTTCGGCAATCTGTTCGAGAACGCTCGCCGCTACGGCCGCAGCACCGACACCGGCATTGCCGTGGTCAGCGTCAGCTACGTGCGATCGGGCCCGTGGGTGATCGTCAGCGTGCGTGACCAGGGCTCGGGGGTGGCGCCTGAGAAGCTGTCGCAGCTGACGACGCCGTTCTACCGCGGTGACGCCGCACGCACCGCAGCCACCGGCGCCGGCCTGGGGCTGGCCATCGTCGAGAAGGCAATGCAACGCATGGGCGGACAGTTCGAGATCGACAACGCGCCCGAAGGCGGGCTGGTGGCGCACATTCGCCTGAAGCGCGCGCCCTGATCAGGCCGCCCTCAGGACGTCTGCAACAGGCACACCGCGCGGGCTTCGATGGCCCGGCCCTCCCCCACCGGCCCCATCTTCTCGGCGGTCTTGGCCTTGACGTTGACCTGCCCAGGCTGGATCCCCAGCACCGCGGCCAGGCGCTGGCACATTGCGTCGATGTAGGGCGCCAACTTCGGGGCCTGCGCCACCACGGTGCAGTCGATGTTCACGATCTCCCAGCCCGCAGCGCGAACCTTGCGCACCGCCTCGGCGAGCAGACGCATCGAGTCCGCGCCGGCGAAGGCCGGATCGGTGTCGGGAAAGTGACGGCCGATGTCACCCAAGGCAGCGGCGCCGAACAAGGCGTCGGTAATGGCATGGGCCAGGGCGTCGGCGTCGGAGTGGCCGGCGAGGCCATGGCTGTGCGGAATCGTCACGCCGCCCAAGACCAGCGGTCGGCCGACGACCAGGGCATGGGTGTCCCAGCCTTCACCGATACGCATGTTCATCATGGCAAGCTCCTGAGCAAGCGCTCGGCCAGCGCGAAGTCGGCCGGCCAGGTGAGCTTGAAGTTGTCGGGCTCGCCTGGCACGAGCAATGGCGCGTGACCGAGCGCTTCGATGGCGCTGGCCTCGTCGGTGACGGCTGCCCCGCAGCGCGCCAACGCTTCGGCAAGCAAGCCGAGGCGAAACATCTGCGGTGTCTGCGCCAACCACTTGCCGCTGCGATCGAGCGTCGCGACCACACGGTTGGCATCGCCCGCCTGCTTCAGCGTGTCGGGCAGCGGCAAGGCGAGCAAGCCGCCGACCGGATCGCCGACGCAGGCATCGATCAGGCGCTCGATCGACGCTGGGTGCACCAGGCAGCGCGCAGCGTCGTGCACCAGGACCCAATCGTGGCTGCGAACGCCATGGCCGGCCAAGGCCTGCAGGCCGGCAGCCACGGAACTGGCGCGCGTCGCGCCGCCGCACCGCTCCACCCAGCCGCGAAACCCTGGCGAGCTGGCTGCGAAGCCGAGATCGTCAGGGGACAACACGACCAAGGTTTGCGCGATGCGTGGCACACGGCCCAACGCAAGCAGCGTGTGCGCGACGACGGTTTGCCCGGCCAGCTGGCGGTACTGCTTGGGGCCGCCAGCGCCCGCCCGCTCGCCCACGCCGGCACACGGCACGAGTGCATAACACTTGGCGTCGGGGTGAGCAGAAGCAGTGGCCATTCCGCTCGATTCTAGAATCGAGCGGTTCATGCAGCTGCCGATCATTGCACCGGGAAAGCGCTACACGTTGCCGCGCCCGGTTGGGTCGGCCGACGCGTTGTTGCTCGCGCGTGTGGCCCAGTGCTGGGTCGAACAAGGCCGTGTCGGCGCCATCATCGCCGCCGATCCCGCCGACACGCAGCGCCTGGCGGATGAACTGCCCTTCTTTGCACCGGGTCTGCGCATCGCCGTGTTTCCCGACTGGGAGACGCTGCCCTACGACACCTTCAGCCCGCATCAGGACCTGATCTCGGAGCGCCTGGCCACGCTGTGGCGGCTGCTGTCGCTGCACGATGTCGATGTCGTCCTGCTGCCCGCGACCACGGCCCTGACCCGGCTGGCGCCGCCGGCCTTCATGGCCGCCACGACCTTCCAGTTCAAGCAGAAGGACAGCCTCAACGAGGCCGCGTTGAAGTCGCAACTCACGCTGGCGGGCTACCAGCATGTCAGCCAGGTGGTGTCGCCCGGTGAGTACGCCGTGCGCGGCGGCTTGATCGATCTGTTCCCGATGGGCTCGACCGTGCCCTACCGCATCGATCTGTTCGACAACGAGATCGACTCGATCCGCACCTTCGATCCGGACTCGCAACGCAGCCTGTACCCGGTGCCCGAAGTGCGCCTGCTGCCGGGGCGCGAGTTTCCAATGGACGACGCGGCTCGCGTCACCTTCCGTGCGCGCTGGCGCGAAAAGCTCGACGGCGACCCGACCAAGAGCCGCATCTACAAGGACCTCGGTGCCGGCATCGCCACCGCCGGCATCGAGTACTACCTGCCGCTGTTCTTCGAGCAGACCGCCACCCTGTTCGACTACCTCGGCGCTGACGCGGCCATCGTGCTGCACGGCGAGGTCGACGAAGCACTGAGTCGCTTCTGGATCGACACGCGCGAACGCCACCGCTTCCTGCAGCACGACCCAGAACGGCCGATCCTGGCGCCAGAGGACATCTTTCTGAAGGTCGAGGATTTCTTCGCCCTGACCCAGCCGCACGCAACCCTGGCGCTGCGTGGCGGGGCGCCCACCGACTGGGCCCGGCCCCTGCCCAGCGTGGCGGTGGACCGGGGCGCCACCGAGCCGCTGTCGCTGCTGGAACGCCACCTCGACAACACCGCGGCGCGCGTGCTGCTGGTGGCTGAAAGCGAAGGCCGGCGCGAGAGCCTGCTGGAGTTGTTGCGCGACCACCGCATCGAAGTGCCGAGCGTCGACAGCCTGGCCGAGTTCGAGGCCGGCGATGAGAAGGTCGCCATCGCTGCCGCCCCGCTGGCCGCCGGCTTCCACTGGCAGCGCGAGGGCAGCGCGGCGCCGATCCAGTTCTTCACCGAAACCGAGCTGTTTGCCACCGCACCCACGTCGCGCCGGCGCAGGAAGCAGGAACAGGTCAGCAACGTCGATGCGCTGATCAAGGACCTGTCGGAGCTGAAGGTGGGCGACCCGGTGGTGCACATCAACCACGGTATCGGGCGCTATGTCGGCCTGATCCACATCGACCTGGCGAACGGCCAGGACGGGGGGGCGTCGGAGTTCCTGCACTTGGAGTATGCAGAGAAGGCCACGCTCTATGTGCCGGTGGCACAACTGCACCTGATCGGGCGCTACACCGGCGTCTCGGCCGAGGAAGCGCCGCTGCACCGCCTGGGCTCAGGCCAGTGGGAAAAGGCCAAGCGCAAAGCCGCCGAGCAGGTGCGCGACACCGCTGCCGAACTGCTGAACCTGTACGCCCGCCGGGCCGCACGCGAGGGCCATGCCCACCGCTACTCGGCGCATGACTACGAGGCCTTCGCCGCCAGCTTCGGCTTCGAAGAGACGCCGGACCAGCGTGCCGCGATCCACGCCGTGATCCAGGACCTGGTCAGCCCCAAACCGATGGACCGCCTCGTGTGCGGCGATGTCGGCTTCGGCAAGACGGAAGTGGCCCTGCGCGCGGCCTTCGTCAGCGTCATCGGCGGCAAGCAGGTGGCCATCCTGGCGCCGACGACGCTGCTGGCCGAGCAGCATTACCAGAACATCGTCGACCGTTTCGGCAAGTGGCCGGTGAAGGTGGCCGAGTTGTCGCGCTTCCGGTCGGCCAAGGAGATCAACGCGGCGCTCGAAGGCATCGAGGCCGGCACCATCGACATCGTCATCGGCACCCACAAGTTGCTCTCGAAGGATGTGAAGTTCAAGCGCCTGGGCCTTCTGGTGATCGACGAGGAGCACCGCTTCGGCGTGCGCCACAAGGAGGCCATCAAAGCCCTGCGCGCGGATGTTGATGTGCTGACGCTGACGGCCACGCCGATCCCGCGCACCCTGGGCATGGCCCTCGAAGGCCTGCGCGACCTGAGCGTGATCGCCACCGCGCCGCAGCGCCGCCTGTCGATCAAGACCTTCGTGCGCAGCGAGAGCCAGGGCACGATCCGCGAAGCGGTGCTGCGCGAGTTGAAGCGCGGCGGGCAGGTCTATTTCCTGCACAACGAAGTCGACACCATCGTCCACCGCCGCGACAAGCTGGCCGAGTTGCTGCCCGAGGCGCGCATCGCCATCGCGCACGGTCAGATGCCCGAGCGCGAACTCGAACGCGTGATGCGCGACTTCGTCGCCCAGCGCCACAACCTGTTGCTGTGCTCGACCATCATCGAAACCGGCATCGACGTGCCCAGCGCCAACACCATCATCATCAGCCGCGCCGACAAGTTCGGCCTGGCCCAGCTGCACCAGCTGCGTGGCCGCGTGGGACGCTCGCACCACCAAGCCTATGCGTACCTGATGGTGCCCGACGTTGAAGGGCTGACCAAGCAGGCGGCGCAGCGCCTGGAGGCGATCCAGCAGATGGAGGAATTGGGCAGCGGCTTCTACCTGGCGATGCACGACCTCGAGATCCGCGGTGCCGGCGAAGTGCTGGGCGAGAACCAGAGCGGCAACATGATGGAAGTCGGCTTCCAGCTGTACAACGACATGCTGGCCGAGGCCGTTCGCTCGCTCAAGGCCGGGCGCGAGCCCGATCTGCTCTCGCCGCTGGCGGCCACCACCGACATCAACCTGCACGCCCCCGCCCTGCTCCCAGACGCCTACTGCGGCGATGTGCACACGCGCCTGAACCTCTACAAACGCTTGGCCACAGCGGCCAAGCCCGAGCAGATCGACGCCTTGCTCGAAGAAATCACCGACCGCTTCGGCAAGTTGCCGGCACAGGGCCAGACGCTGTTCGACACCCACCGCCTGCGTGTGCTGGCCAAGCCCTATGGGGTGATCAAGATCGACGCCGCGCCCAAGCTGGCGGTCATCGCGTTCCGGCCCAATCCGCCCATCGACGCGCTGCGCATCATCGAACTGGTGCAAAAGAACCGGCACATCAAGCTGGCCGGCAACGACAAGTTGCGCATCGAACGCGACCTGCCCGATGCCAAGGACCGCGCCCAGATGATCCGCGACGTGCTGCGCGCGCTCGGCGCGCCCAAGGAAGTGACCCAGCCATGAGTGCGGCCCCCCAGCCCCCCGGCCTGACCCTGCGCGGGGTCAACCTGCCCCTGCGCCTTGCCGACTTCGGCTTGATCGCATTCGACATGGACTCGACACTGATCAACATCGAGTGCATCGACGAGATCGCCGACGCGGCCGGGCGCAAAGCCGAAGTGGCGGCCATCACGGAAGCCGCCATGCGCGGAGAGATCAGCGACTACAAGGACAGCCTGCGTCGCCGTGTGGCGCTTTTGCGTGGCGTGCCCGTCGCTGCGATGGAGCAAGTCTGGCGCGAGCGCCTGCAGCTCAATCCCGGCGCCGAAGCCTTGGTGCGCGCGTGTCAAGCCGCTGGTCTGAAAACCTTGTTGGTGTCGGGTGGCTTCACCTTCTTCACAGACCGCATCCGAGACCGATTGGGCCTGGACTTCACACGCAGCAATGTGCTCGAGGTGGCGCAAGGCCTGCTGACAGGCCGCGTGGTGGATCAAGCCTGGGGCGACATCTGCGACGGCGCCGAGAAGCAGCGCATGCTGCTGCAGACCTGCGCCCAGCTCGGCGTGTTGCCCGCGCAGGCCATCGCCGTCGGCGACGGCGCGAACGATCTGCCGATGATGGCCGTGGCCGGCCTGTCGGTGGCTTACCACGCCAAACCCAAGGTGCGTGAACTGGCCATGGTCGCCATCGATACCGGGGGTCTCGACCGCCTGCTCGAGGTCGTGCGTCCCTGAGCGCCATGGCCCCGTCTTCTCGGGATGGCGCAGACCGCACGACTCGTTAGACTGCTCGCGTGATCTCCGGTACAGCCTTTCGTCTCGCCCTGTTGGCCCTTCTCGCTGCGCTGGGCCCAATGTCGCGCGCCCAGGCCCAGGACGAGATCAATGCGGTCGCCGCCCGTAACAGTGCCCAAGCCGCCGCCGAGCTTTGCCGTTTGGGTCGACGCGGGGATGCCGATGCGCAGTACCAACTCGCTTGGCTCTTTGCCCATGGCCGTGGCGAGGACCGGCGCGATGACTGGGCCGCCTACCTCTTCTTCGCCGCGGCCAGCCAGGGCCACGCGGATGCCAGACGCATGCTGCAGTCGGTCACCTGGCCGGCAGCCACGGTGCCCGACTGCTTCACCCGCGCCCTCACACCGGCCGCGGTGTCGGCCTCGGTGGCAGTGAGCGCCCCGCCGCACATCGAAAAACTGGTGCGCAAGCTGGCCCCGCAATACCAGGTGGCACCACAGCTCGCCCTGGCCATCATCGCGGTCGAGTCCAACTTCAATGTCGCTGCGCTGTCGAACAAGAACGCCCAGGGGCTGATGCAGCTGATCCCGCAAACGGCCAAGCGCTTCGGCGTCACCAACGCTTTCGACGCACAGCAAAACATCCGCGGCGGCATGGCCTACCTGCGTTGGCTGCTGGCCTACTTCGAAGGTGACGTGCGCCTGGTGGCCGCGGCCTACAACGCTGGCGAAGGTGCAGTGAACCAACACCGCGGCGTGCCGCCCTTCGACGAGACCCGCGAGTACGTGCGCCGCGTCGTCGCGCGGGTCGGCAGCGCTGCACAGCCTTTCGATGGCCGCGTCACGCCGCCGTCGCCGCAGTTGCAGCAGATGCGCAAGGTGGCGAAGCTCGAGTGATACGCAGTGGCGTTCAACAGCATCCATCTGACCGTCGCCGATCGGGCCATTGCGGTCGTTCGCAGTCGTTCGCAGTCGTTCGCAGTCGTTCGCCCTCGCGCGCGAGAGATGGCGCGAGATCAGGACGGCGGGGCGCTCTGCTCCGACATGCGTGGGCTGTTCGCCAGTTGAGGCGTGCCGAGAGTCGAGGCCGGGGCCGCCGGGTGCCCGCCGCAGCGAAATCAAGGGGGAGCCCTGGGCGGAGGACATTCGCGGAGGCGGGCGCCCGGTGGCCTCGGCCGGCGCGGTCCAAGAAGCTGCGGTTAAGAACGTCCGCAATCGACGCCGCGAACCGCCTTTCGTTCCTAGGGGATTGAACGCGATTCGGAATGAGCCATTGGCAGCAATCGCGGATCAGCCTTCGATCTGAGCCCAGGCCTTCTCCAAGCGCTTCAGGCTGACCGGCTGCGGCGTGCGCAGTTCCTGCGCAAAGAGGCTGACCCGCAGCTCCTCGAGCAACCACCCGAATTCATCGAGCCGGGCATCGGCAATGCCACGACGCTCCTGCACGCGGCGCAACCAGCGTTGCTCGAGCGGCCGCAGGCCCGCGAGGCGCTCCGCATCCCGGGCCGGGTCGACGCGCAGCTTGTCCAAGCGCATGACCACGGCCTTCAGGTAACGCGGCAGGTGGGCCAACACTGGCCACGCCGTGGTCAGCAGGAAGCGTTTGTCGACCAAGCGCTGCAGCTGCGCGCTCACGTCGTCCGAAATTTCTCGGGGTGGTTTGCTGTCCTTGAGTTTGCGTACCGCGTTGGCATGCTCCTGGAGCACCGCAGCCGCGCTGCGGGCGACCTCTTGGGCGATCAGGTTCAGGCGGCCGCGCCCCGCCGCCAGTCGCACCTGGAAGCCGGCCGCATCGGTCGGCAGCCCGTCCGACAGAAACGCGCGGTCCAACGCCACCGCAATGACCTGCTCGCGCAGTTCCTCGGCGCTGCCCAGGGCCATGAATTGCGTCGCCATGCGTGCAAGGTCAGGGATGTTCTTCTCGAGGTACTTGAGCGGCTCCTTCAGCTGCAGCGCGATCAAACGCCGCAGACCGGCCCGGTGCTTGGCGGCGGCAAGGTCGGGCTCGTCGAAGACTTCGATCTCGACGCCACTGCCTTTGTCGATCAGGGCCGGGAAACCCACCAGGGTCTGACCCGCCTTGCGCAGCTCCATCAGCTCAGGCAGCTGGCCGAAGGTCCAGTCGGTGTAGCGGGCGCTTGGCGCACTCGCGGCGGGGGCAGCGGCGCCGGCTGCGTTGTTCGGGACGCCCGTGCGGGATGCCGGGGAGGAGGCTGGCGGCTCGGCGGCAGGCTGGGAGCCCAAGGTCAGACCGGCCAGCACCTGAAAAGCCGAGCGCGCCTGCACACCAAGCTCAGCCTTCAGCGCCGCCAGGTTGCGGCCGCTGGCGAGCTGACGGCCATGTTCGTCAACGATGCGGAAGTTCATCCAAAGGTGGGGCGCCAGCGTCTCCAGCTTGAAGTCATTGCGCTGCACCGCCAGCTGCGTGCGCTCGCGAACGGCCTTGAGCAGGACGTCGATCAAAGCGCCCTGCGCGAAAGGTGCCGCAGTGCAGAAATCGTCTGCGTAGTCTGGCAGGGGCACCAGGCGCGAACGCGGCCGCTGATGCAGGCTCTTGACCAAGGCCAGGACTTTGGCCGGGAGCATGCCCGGCACCAGCCACTCGCAACGCTCTTCACTGACTTGGTTCAAGGCATAGATCGGCACGCTGACCGTCAGCCCGTCCTTGGCGTCTCCCGGCTCGTGCAGGTAGCTTGCGGCGCAGTCGATGCCGCCGAGGCGGATCGTCTTCGGGAACGCGTTCGTCGTGATGCCCGCCGCCTCGTGGCGCATCAACTCATCGCGCGTGAGCTTGAGCAGCTCTGGCTGGCGCTTGACCTCGTCGCGGTACCAACGCTCGAGGCTGGCGCCGCCGACCACGTCGGCAGGGACCTGCTGGTCGTAGAAGGCGAAGATCAGCTCGTCGTCGATCAGCACGTCCTGGCGCCGCGCCTTGTGTTCGAGCTCCTGGACCTGGCGAATCAACTTCTCGTTGTGCGCCAAGAACGGCAGCCGGGTGTCCCAATCGCCCTGCACCAGTGCCTCGCGGATGAAGATCGCGCGTGCCGCCGGTGCGTCGATGCGGCCGAAGTTGACCTTCCGGTTGTTGTAGATCACCAGGCCGTACAAGGTGGCGCGCTCGAGCGCGATGACCTCCCCGGCCTTCTTCTCCCAATGCGGCTCGAGCAGTTGCGTCTTCAGCAAGTGCCCGCCCATGCGCTCTATCCAAGTCGGCTCGATGACCGCCAGGTTGCGCCCGAACAGGCGCGTCGTTTCCACCAGCTCGGCGGCCATCAGCCAGCGGCCGGGCTTCTTCGACAGGTTGACGCCGGGATGGCGCCAGAACTTGATGCCGCGCGCGCCGAGGTACCAGTCTTCGTCGTCGGCCTTGCAACCGATGTTGCCGAGCAGGCCGGCCAGCAGCGCGAGGTGGACCTGCTCGTAGTTCGCCGGCGCGCTGTTCAGGCGCCAGCCGTGCTCGGCCGCCACCGTCAGCAGTTGCGAATGGATGTCGCGCCACTCGCGCACGCGACGCACGGAGATGAAGTTGTCGCGCAGGCGCTGCTCCTGTTGGCGGTTGGAGAGCTTGTGCTCGGTGTGCTCGGCGCTGTGGCCGCGACCCGCCTCGAGCCATTGCCAGAGCTTCAGGGTGCCGCTGAACTCGCTGCGCTCATCGTCGAAGGGCTTGTGCTTCTCGTCGGCAGCCTGGGCGCGCTCCTGCGGCCGGTCGCGCACGACCTGGCCCGACAGGGCCGCGGCAATCACCAGCACTTCGCTCAGCGATTGCCGCTCGCGGGCCTCGACGATCATGCGGCCGATGCGTGGGTCGAGCGGCAACCGGGACAGCTCGCGCCCGATCGGGGTCAACTCGTTGGCCTCGTCGACGGCCCCCAACTCGCTGAGCAGGGCGTAGCCATCGACGACGGCCTTCTTCGGCGGTGGCTCGAGAAAAGGAAACTCTTCGACCAGGCCCAGGCCCAAGGACTTCATGCGCAGGATCACGCCGGCCAGTGACGAGCGCAGGATTTCCGGGTCGGTGAAGCGCGGTCGGCCAGCGAAATCAGCCTCGTCATAGAGGCGGATGCAGGTGCCGCCGGCGACGCGGCCGCAGCGGCCCGCGCGCTGATTGGCCGCCGCCTGGCTGATCGCCTCGACCTGCAACTGCTCGACCTTGTTGCGGTAGCTGTAGCGCTTGACGCGGGCCAGCCCAGCGTCGATGACAAAGCGGATGCCCGGCACCGTCAGCGACGTCTCCGCGACGTTGGTGGCCAGCACGATGCGCGCCGCGCCGCCGGTCTCGAAGACACGGTCCTGCTCGGCCTGCGACAGGCGGGCATAGAGCGGCAGGATCTCGCTGTCGCGGCGGCGCGGGTCGTGCGCGAGGTGCTTGCGCAAGTGGTCGGTGGCCTCGCGGATCTCGCGCTCGCCGGGAAGGAAGACGAGGATGTCGCCATTGCCACCCCCCTGCCACAACTCGTCGACGGCGTCGGCAATGGCAACGTTCAAGTCGCGCTCGCGCGTCTCTTCGAACGGCCGCCAGCGTTGCTCGACCGGAAACAGGCGACCCGAGACCTGGATCACCGGCGCCGGGCCCTGCTCGTTGGCGAAGTGCTGCGCAAAGCGGTCGGCATCGATCGTGGCCGAGGTCACGATGACCTTCAGATCGGGCCGCCGCGGCAGAATCTGCTTCAAGTGGCCGAGCAGGAAGTCGATATTCAGCGAGCGCTCATGCGCTTCGTCGATGATCAGCGTGTCGTAGGCGCGCAGCAGTGGGTCACTCTGCGTTTCCGCGAGCAGGATGCCGTCGGTCATGAGCTTGACCGAGGCGCCCGGTTGCAGGCGGTCCTGGAATCGCACCTTGAAGCCGACCACCGCGCCCAACGGCGTCTTCAGCTCTTCGGCGATGCGTTTGGCCACGCTCGACGCGGCGATGCGGCGTGGCTGGGTGTGGCCGATCAGCTTGCCGGTGTGCGCACGGCCGCGACCCAGGCTGAGTGCGATCTTGGGCAGCTGCGTGGTCTTGCCGGAGCCGGTTTCACCGCAGACGATGACCACCGGGTGAGCGCGGATTGCCTGCGCAATCTCGTCACGCCTCGCCGAAACCGGTAACGCCTCGGGGAAGGTGATCGGGGGAAGCGGGGTCGGGACGATGTCAGCAGGCACGGGGCGGCGATTATCCCGCGCCCTTCGGGCCTCACATGTCGTAGGCCATCACGCTGAGGGCGGCACCTTGCGGATCCTGGATCACGGCCATCCGACCCACGCCTCTGACGTCCATCGGCTCCATCAGCACCTGGCCCCCCAGGCGGCGCACCGAGGCCAAGGTCGCGTCGACATCGTCGACCGTGACATAGCAACCCCACATCGAAGGCATGTTGGCCGGCGCGCCGGGCGGCTTGCCCATGACGCCGCCGACCGCGGTTTCACCGACCTTGAGCACGTGATACGGACCACTGCCCATGTCCATCGCCTCCGACTTCCAGCCGAACAGCGCACTGTAGAACGCGCAGGCGGCTTTCGGGTCGCTCGTCATGAGCTCTGACCAACTGAAGGCACCGTGTGTCTTGTAGGGATCCATGCAGTGCTCCTGGTTGAAAGCGGGGCCGCATCGTGCGCCAAGGCCCGCGGGCCGTCAATGCCGCAGCAACAGCCTGCGGCACAATCCACCGCGCCATGAGCCTCGTCTTCCCCCACACCTTCGTGCCCTGGTTCCGCTCGGTTGCGCCCTACATCCACGCCTACCGCGGCAAGACCTTCGTGGTCGCCATGGCGGGCGAAGGCATTGCGGCGGGCAAGTTGTCGGCCTTCGTGCAGGACATGGCCATCCTGCATGCCATGGGCATCAAATTGGTGTTGGTACACGGTTTTAGACCGCAGGTCAGCGAGCAACTCCGGGCCAAGGGCCACCCTGAGCGTTTCAGCCGGGGTTTGCGCATCACCGACGAGGTGGCGCTGGACTGTGCGCAGGAGGCTGCTGGTCAGCTGCGCTTCGAGATCGAGGCGGCGTTCTCGCAGGGCCTGCCCAACACGCCGATGGCCAACACCACGCTTCGTGTCATCTCAGGCAACTTTCTCACCGCCCGGCCGGTCGGGATCGTCGACGGCGTCGACTTCGGGCACAGCGGTGTCGTGCGCAAGGTGGATGCGATCGCGATTCGCCGCACCATCGATGCTGGCGCCGTGGTGCTCTTGTCCCCGTTCGGCTTTTCGCCGACTGGCGAAGCCTTCAACCTGACGATGGAGGATGTCGCCACCTCCACCGCCATCGCCCTGCAAGCCGACAAATTGATGTTCGTCACCGAGGTGGCCGGCGTGCGCGAGACCAACGACGATGCTGGGAGCGACATCGATACCGAGTTGGCATTGGCCGACGCGGAGCGCATGCTGGCCGCCCTGCCCGCACCGACGCAGCCAACGGATGTGGCCTTCTATCTGCGCCATTGCGTCAAGGCCTGCCGTGAAGGCGTCGAGCGCTCCCACATCCTGCCGTTTGGCATTGACGGCGCCCTGCTGCAAGAGGTCTACACCCACGACGGCATCGGCACCATGGTGGTCGACGAGAAGCTCGAAAGCTTGCGCGAGGCCACGAGTGACGATGTCGGCGGCATCCTGCAGTTGATCGAGCCATTCGAGCGCGACGGCACCCTGGTGCGCCGCGAGCGCACCGAGATTGAACGCGACATCGCCAACTACACCGTGATCGAACACGACGGCGTGATCTTTGGTTGCGCTGCGCTCTACCCCTATCCTGAAGCTGCGACGGCCGAGATGGCGGCCCTGACCGTGAGCCCCGAGGTGCAGGGCCAAGGCGACGGAGAACGCATCCTGAAACGCGTCGAGCAGCGCGCCAGGGCGATGGGCCTGGACAGCGTCTTCGTGTTGACCACGCGCACGATGCATTGGTTCATCAAACGGGGCTTTCAACCCGCCGACGCTGACTGGCTGCCAGAGGCCCGCAAACGCAAGTACAACTGGGACCGGCGCTCGCAGGTACTGGTCAAGCATTTCAAGTGAATTTCAACGGAGCCCCGACATGACCCGCATGGTGCAGTGCACGTATCTCAAGAAAGAAGCCGAGGGCATTGCCTTCCCCCCCTACCCTGGCGAGCTCGGCAAACGCATCTACGACAACATCAGCAAGGAAGCATTCGAGTTGTGGAAGAAGCACCAGACGATGCTGGTGAACGAGAACCGCTTGAACCTCGCGGACGCCCGCGCGCGGCAGTACCTGGCCCGTCAGATGGAGCAGTTCTTCTTCGGCGACGGGGGCGACAAGCCTGCGGGCTATGTGCCGCCAGCCCCCTGAGGCAGTGAACTAAACGCGAATCATTCTCGTTTATAGGGTAGACTCTGTGGCATCCCTCACCTACCCTGGAGCCTATCGATGCCTCTCCTCAAGCCCCTGGCTGCATGCCTGCTCAGCCTCATGCTGGCGCCTGCGGCGTACGCCCAACAGCCGGTCCTCAACCTGTACTCCGCACGTCACTATCAAACCGACGAGGCGCTGTACGAAAACTTCACCAAAGCCACCGGCATCAAGATCAACCGCGTCGACGCAGACGACGCGGGCATCCTCGCCCGCCTCAAGACGGAAGGCAGTGCCAGCCCTGCTGACGTGATCCTGCTGGTGGATGCGGCCCGCCTCTGGCGCGCCGAGATCGATGGCCTGTTCCAGCCGTTCAGGAGCAAGACCCTGGAGAGCCGCATCCCCGTGCAGCTGCGCGGAAAGGACAGCGGCGAAGGATCCTCGTGGTTTGGGCTGTCCACCCGGGCACGGGTGGTGGTCTTCAACAAGGCGGCGGTGCAGCGCGACGACGTCGACACCTATGAGGAACTCGCCGACCCGAAGAACAAGGGCAAGCTGTGCACACGCTCAGGCTCGCACCCCTACAACCTCTCCTTGTTCGGCGCCATGCAGGAGCACCTCGGGCCGCAAGCCACAGAAGTCTGGCTCAAGGGCCTGGTGTCGAACATGGCGCGCAGCCCCAAGGGGGGCGATACCGACCAGATATTGGCCGTGGCCAGCGGCGAATGCGGTATCGCACTGACCAACACTTATTACCTCGCCCGCCTGATCCGCTCGCAGAAGCCTGACGACAAGGCAGCCATGGAGAAAATCGGTGTCGTGTTCCCGAACCAAAACAGCTACGGCACGCACGTGAATATCGCAGGTGCGGCCATGGCCCGGAACGCCAAGAACCGTGGCGCAGCCCAGCAGTTCATTGAATACCTCGCGTCCGACTCAGCCCAAGCCTACTTTGCCGACGGCAACAATGAGTGGCCCGTGGTCGAGACGCTGAAGTTGTCCAACCCTGCCCTGCTGCAGCTGGGCTCCTTCAAGCGGGAGACGATTCCGATCGCCGTGGTCGGTATGAATCAGATCAAGATTCAACAGATGCTGGACCGCGTCGGCTATAAGTGAATCAGTATCCGCGGATGGTATATTTTCGGCCTGACTTACTGCCAGGCTAGAAATCATGACCAAACTGCTGACCGAATTGCTGGCGCAAAAGGCCGCGCTCGAACAACAAATCGAGCAGACCCAGCGCGATGAGAAACAGCAGGCGATTGCCCAAGTAAAAGCTTTGATGGCAGAGTACGGACTGACCGCGGCCGATCTGAGTGCTCGGTTGGCAACCAAGAAAGCCAGCGGCAAGAAAGTGGCGGCCAAGTACCGCAACAAGGCCACGGGCGAGAGCTGGAGTGGCCGCGGCTTGCAGCCCCGCTGGCTCAAAGCAGCGCTGGCCGCCGGCAAAAAGCTGACCGACTTCAGCGTCTGAAGCCAGGGGCGGGAGACGCGCCCGCCGCGGACGCGGGCGAGACCGCGTTCGCTAGACTCCTCGGATGATTCCACCGGGCTTCGTGGCCGAACTGCTGTCGCGCGTCGATATCGCCGAGGTCGTGGGCCGCCACGTGCAACTCAAGAAGGGTGGCGCCAACCTGATGGGGTTGTGCCCCTTCCATGGCGAGAAATCGCCCAGTTTCTCTGTCAGTCCGAGCAAGCAGTTCTATTACTGCTTCGGCTGCGGCGCCTCGGGCGATGCCATCCGTTTCTTGACCGAGCACACCGGCGCAAGTTTTCGCGACGCGGTCACCGAATTGGCGCAACAAGTCGGTCTCACGGTGCCCGACGACCAACGCAGCGACGACGAGCGCCAACAAGCCGCCCAGACCAAGGCCAGGCAAGCCACCCTGGCCGACGTGCTGGCACGCGCCGGCGATCACTACCGCAAACAGCTCAAGGCCGATGCCCGCGCTGTCGACTATCTCAAAGGCCGCGGCTTGACGGGCGAGATCGCAGCGCGCTTCGGCGTCGGCTATGCCCCCGAAGGCTGGCGTCCCTTGGCCAGCGCCTTCCCGCACTACGACGATCCCTTGCTCGTGGAGGCAGGCCTGGTGATCGTGCAGGGGGAAGATGGCGCGGAGCAGAAGCGCTACGACCGCTTTCGCGACCGCATCATGTTCCCGATCCGCGCCGTGTCAGGCGAGACCATCGGCTTTGGTGGTCGCGTGCTCGACCGCGGCGAGCCCAAGTACCTCAACTCGCCAGAGACACCGGTGTTCGTCAAGGGCCGCGAGTTGTATGGCCTGTACGAGTCTCGTGCCGGTATGCGCGCGCGTGGCCATGCCCTGGTGGTCGAAGGCTACATGGATGTCGTCGCCTTGGCGCAATCGGGCTTTGACAACGCGGTCGCGACCTTGGGCACGGCTTGCACCGACGACCACCTGCGCAAGCTGTTTCGCTTTACCGACGCGGTTGTCTTCAGTTTCGACGGCGACGCCGCAGGCCAACGCGCCGCAGGCCGAGCCCTCGAAGCGGCCCTGCCTCACATCAGTGACCTGCGCAGCGTGCGCTTTCTGTTCCTGCCGCCCGAACATGACCCGGACTCCTTCGTTCGCACGCAAGGCGCTGAGGCCTTCGAGCGGGCGGTCGCCCAGGCTGTGCCGCTGTCGCGTCAGATCGTCGCGGTGGCGCGTGAGGGCTGCGATTTGGGCACACCCGAGGGCCGCGCCCGCTTCGTGACTCAGGCGCGCCCCTTGTGGGCCGCGTTGCCCGACGGGGCGCTCAGGCGCCAGATGCTGACGGAGCTGACCCGGCTGGCGGCCTTGCCCGAAGGCGAATTGCATGCGCAGTGGCAGCCGACTGCGGGTGCAGAGTCGCCCCCGTCGCGTGTGGTCAGCGGCCGCAGGACGCCGACCTCGCGCATGCACGCGTCCAGCCGCCGCGCGCCGCGCCGACCTGAAGACCGTATCGTGCAACTGCTCTTGATGCAGGCCGCATGGTGGGACCGCCTGACCGTCGAAGATCACGAACTCCTGCACGCCCTGCCCGCGCCGCACGGTGAATTGATTGCGTGGCTAGAGAGTGACCTGATGGAGCACGGTGCCAGACCCTGGGCAGCGCTGCGGGCCGCGCTCGGCGGCAACGAGCACTTGCAAGCGGTCGTGGCCCAGTGGGCCGATGACCGCGACGATGGCGAAGCAGACTTCGCCGACTTGCGCCGCTTGCTCGACGGCCGGCTGCTCGAATCTCTCGGCGCGCTGCAGCGCGCGTTGGCAGACAGCGTCTCCAGCGATCCCCAGGCGCGCGCCACATTTCAACGCTTGTTCGAGCGCATGCGCCTGCTGAAACAACGGCTCGGACCGGGCGCAGACGCGAGCCTCTAGGGTCCCGCCAACCGGTCTCGCCAGGGCAACGACGTTATAATGTCAGCGTTGCCTTTGCGTCAGCACGAGGCAGCAGCAGCACCTCCGGCCCCGGCCACCCGCGACACGGGACCATCCAACGGCCACCTTCATCCGCAAGGACTGCACCGCGAAGTTATCACCCAGTGTTTCCGCTGGATGGTTTTTTTGTGCCCGCTCAGCCGCACCCAGGTTGCTGCCAGTACGCAGCGCGCACTGGACCCAGGTCGACGCAACAGGGTGCAGGAGGATCGTCCGGCACAGCGACACCGACACCTTATCGACCCTCGAGCACCCGCCGAGATCGCCCCCGCGAGGATCCGCATGACCGCCAAGAAGACCGCCACCAAGACCCCAACGCCCGTCAAGGCTCCTGCCAAGGGCGCACCGGCCGCGAAGCACGCGGCCCCCGCTGTGGCGGCCAAGAAGGCGGTCACCAAGCCGGTGGCAGCCAAACCGCAAGCCAAGGCGGTACCCGCCAAGACCAGTCCGAAGGCCAACGCCAAAGGCAGCGCGGACGGCAAGGACAAACCCGCCGCCAAAGGAAAAACAGGCCCCGTCAGCAAGAAGGAAAACGTGCGCGACGAAGACTTCGTCGACATCGAAGCCGACCTCGAAGGTGAAGTCGAGGGTGAGACTGCTGAGGGTGCGGAAGGCAAGACCAAGGCCAAGCCGCTGCGCATGAAGGTCTCGCGCGCCAAGGAGCGCGCGCTGATGCGCGAGTTCGGCCTGGACGAGACGCAGTTGACGGAAGAGGAGGTCGCCAAGCGCCGCCATGAGTTGAAGACGCTCATCAAGATGGGCAAGACGCGTGGCTTCCTGACGCACCAGGAGATCAACGACCACTTGCCAGAGAAGCTGGTCGACAACGAGATCCTCGAAGCCATCGTCTCGATGCTCAACGACATGGGTATCGCGGTGTACGAGCAGGCGCCGGACGCGGCCACGCTGCTGATCGCCGGCGGCTCGACCACGACGGCCACCGAAGAGGAAGCCGAGGAAGCTGCCGAAGCGGCGCTGTCGACCGTCGACTCGGAGTTTGGTCGCACCACCGACCCCGTGCGCATGTACATGCGCGAGATGGGCACCGTCGAGTTGCTCACGCGGGAAGGCGAAATCGAAATCGCCAAGCGCATCGAAGGCGGCCTGCAATACATGATGCAGGCCATCAGCGCCTCGCCGACCACGATCGCCGAGATTCTTGCCATTGCCGCGAAGATCCGTGCGGGCGAGATGACGATTTCCGAAGCCGTGGACGGTTTCGTCGCCGAAGACGAGGCCGACGACTACGTCGCCGAAGAGGACTTCGACGAGTTCGACGCCGAAGACGACGATGACGGCCAAGGTGGCAGCAAGGCCCTGACCAAGAAGCTCGAAGAGTTGAAGAGCGCAGCGCTGATCAAGTTCGACGCGCTCAGCGGTCACTTCGACCGGATGCGCAAGTCCTACGAGAAGGACGGCTACCAGTCGCCGTCCTACAACCGCTCGCAGATGGCGGTCAGCGCCGAGATCATGAGCATCCGCTTCACGGTCAAGACGATCGAACGCCTGTGTCACATCCTGCGTTCGCAGGTCGACGACGTGCGCCGTTATGAGCGTGAATTGCGCAAGATCGTGGTCGACAAGTGCGGCATGCCGCAGGAGCACTTCATCAAGACCTTCCCGTCGAACTCGATGAACCTGAAGTGGGCGGAGAAGGAGATTGCGGCCGGCAAACCCTACAGCATCGTGCTGGCGCGCAACCTGCCCGCCGTGCAGGAGTTGCAGCAGAAGTTGGCTGATCTGCAGTCGCGCGCCGTGGTGCCGATCGAGGATCTGAAGCAGATCAACAAGAAGATGAACGCCGGCGAAAAGTCGTCGCGCGACGCCAAGAAAGAGATGATCGAGGCCAACCTGCGCCTGGTGATCTCGATCGCGAAGAAGTACACCAACCGCGGCCTGCAGTTCCTCGATCTGATCCAGGAAGGCAATATCGGCTTGATGAAGGCGGTCGACAAGTTCGAATACCGCCGCGGCTACAAGTTCTCGACCTACGCCACCTGGTGGATCCGCCAGGCCATCACCCGCTCCATCGCTGACCAGGCGCGCACCATCCGCATCCCGGTGCACATGATCGAGACCATCAACAAGATGAACCGCATCAGCCGCCAGCATTTGCAGGAGTTCGGCTACGAGCCCGATGCGCCGACCCTGGCCGAGAAGATGGAGATTCCGGAAGACAAGATCCGCAAGATCATGAAGATCGCCAAGGAGCCGATCTCGATGGAGACGCCGATCGGCGACGACGATGATTCCCATCTCGGCGACTTCATCGAAGACACCAACAACCTGGCGCCGGTGGACGCGGCGATGCAGGCCGGTCTGCGCGATGTGGTCAAGGACATCCTCGACTCGCTGACGCCGCGGGAAGCCAAAGTGCTGCGCATGCGCTTCGGCATCGAGATGTCGACGGACCACACCTTGGAAGAAGTCGGCAAGCAGTTCGATGTCACGCGCGAGCGCATCCGCCAGATCGAAGCCAAGGCGATCCGCAAGTTGAAGCACCCGAGCCGGTCTGACAAACTCCGGACTTACCTGGACAACCTGTAAGCGCCAAGCCAGCTACCCCTGGCTTGGCGCCACAAGGCCACTCGACCATCTTCCTGCAGCACCGATGACCCGTATCGCCGAACGGACTGTGTTGTTTGCCGATCTGCGCGGCAGCACGTCACTGTTCGAGCGATTGGGCAACGCCGAGGCCACGTCCGTCATCACGCACACGGTGGGCGAACTGGCCAAGAGCGTCGTCGGCTGTGGTGGGCTGGTGGTCAAGACCCTGGGCGACGGCCTGATGGCGGTTTTCGAAGCGTCGGTGCCAGCCGCGCAGGCCGCGGGTCTGATGCAGGACAGCCTGGAGCGACTCGTCACGCGTGGCAACGAGCACGGGGCCTCGGCCGGCCTGCGCGCGCTGCGCCTGCAAGTGGCCCTGGCGCGGGGGGAGATCGTCGAGATGGGCGGGGATTGCTTCGGTGACGCGGTGAACGTCGCTGCTCGCTTGCTCGACCACGCCGGCGACAACGAAACCCTGCTCACCGACGAAGTTTTCGCTGGCCTGCCTCGCGAGCAGCAGGTGCGTTTTCGCAGCCTGGACTGGATGCACTTGCGCGGCCGCGCCGAACCGGTTCATGTGCACCTGCTCGGCGGCAGGCGCGCCAGCACCGATGTCGTCGCCACAGCCTTTGGCGCTGTTGCCCCATCGGCCGAGCCTGACGGGATTCGATTGATGTGGCAACGCACCAACCGCGTGTATGCCAGCCTTCGCTTGCCGGTTGTGCTGGGCCGCAGCCCGCAGTCGGCCTTCTGTGTCGACGATTCACGTGTGTCGCGACAGCATGCCCGGCTGGATTGGCATGGCGGCGTCTTCTCGCTTGCCGACCTCAGCTACAACGGCACCTATGTGCGCTTTGCCAGCGAAGAGGAAGTGGTCAGTCTGCGGCGCGGCACCTGCACCCTGCATGGCAGCGGCGTCATCGGCCTCGGGGGCTCACCCGCCGACCCGACGTCCGCGACGGTCACATTCGAGGTCGTTCACTTGGCCGACACACAGCCCTACGACCCCGCCGACACCCTTTGAACTCGCACGCGTGCTGCACCGCGGTGATCGCAGACAATCCGCGGCGATGAACTTCCAGCCTGAACCCGCTCTGCCCCACGGCACGCCCGCTTGCACTGCGGTATTGCTGGTCAACCTCGGCACGCCGGACGAGCCGACGCCCGCGGCGCTGCGACGCTACCTCGGCGAGTTCCTCAGCGACCCCCGAGTGGTCGAGATTCCTCGCGCACTGTGGTGGTTGATCCTGCACGGCGTCATCCTGCGCGTGCGGCCGGCGAAGTCAGCCGCCAAGTACGCCAGTGTCTGGACGGCAGACGGCTCACCCCTGGCGGCCTGGACCGCCAAACAAGCCAAGCTGCTGCAGGGCTACCTGGGTGAGCGAGGTCAACGCCCGCCGGGCTTGTTGGTGCGGCATGCGATGCGCTACGGCAACCCGTCCGTGGCCAGCGTGCTGGACCAACTCAAGGCTGCCAACGCCACGCGCATCCTGATCCTGCCCCTCTACCCGCAGTACGCCGCAGCCACGACAGCCAGCGTCAATGACGCGGTCATGGCCTGGATGCAACGCCAACGCCGTCAACCCGAGCTGCGTTTCGTCAACCACTACCACGACGACACAGGCTATATCGAGGCCTTGGCGCAACGCGTGCGCATGCAGTGGCAGACGCATGGTCGCGGCGAGCGCCTGGTGCTGAGTTTCCACGGCGTGCCGGAGCGCTCGCTGTTCATGGGTGACCCGTACCACTGCGAGTGCCATGTCACTGCGCGTCTGCTTGGCGAACGACTGGGCCTGGCCAAAGGCGAACTGGTGGTGACCTTCCAGAGCCGTTTCGGCAAGGCAAAGTGGCTCACGCCCTACACCGAACCCACCTTGGTCGAACTGGCACGCCTAGGTATCGAGCGCGTCGATGTGATGTGCCCTGGGTTCACCGCCGACTGTCTTGAAACGCTCGAAGAGATCGACCAGGAAGCGCGCGCGGCCTACCTTGATGCCGGCGGCAAGACCTTTCACTACATCCCTTGCCTGAACGACCAGCATGAGTGGCTGAGTGCGCTCAGCGCGATCGCCCAGCGCCATCTGCAAGGCTGGCCGACCGCTCCCGAAGCTGCTGACGCTGCCAATGCGGCCCAGCGCGTCAGGGCACTGGCGATGGGCGCCAAGGACTGACTAGCCCCTCACAGGTCGGCGCAGCAGCTTGGCAGCGCGCGGCAACACCAGCACCGCCACGACGACCGACAGCAAGGCCAGCGACATCGGGCGCTCGACAAACACGGTCCACTTGCCTTCGCCGATCGACATGGCGTTGCGCAGTTGGGCTTCGGCCAGGGGCCCCAGGATCATGCCCACGACCACCGGTGCCGTCGGAAAGTCGTAGCGCCGCATCAAGACACCCAGCAGCCCGATGATGTAGAGCAGTACGAGATCGAAAGCCGACTGGCGCATGCCGTAGACACCGACCGTGGCGAAGATCAGGATGCCGGCATACAACGGCGCCTTGGGCAGCTTCAACAGCTTGACCCACAAGCCGACCAAGGGCAGGTTCAGGATCAGCAGCATCACGTTGCCGATGTAGAGCGAAGCAATCAGGGCCCAAACCAGGGCACCGTTCTTGTCGAACAGCTGGGGGCCGGGCTGGATGCCGTAGTTCTGAAATGCCCCGAGCAGGATGGCGGTGGTATTCGAGGTCGGGATGCCCAGTGTCAGCAGTGGGATCAAGGTGGCGGTGATCGCTGCGTTGTTGGCCGCCTCCGGGCCGGCCACGCCCTCGATGGCGCCCACCGTACCGAACTCCTCCTTGTGCTTGGAGATTTTCTTCTCCGTTGCGTAGCTCAGGAAAGTCGGGATTTCGCTGCCGCCCGCCGGAATACAGCCGAAGGGAAAGCCGATGCCCGTGGCACGCAACCAGGCCGGCCAGGATCGCCGCCACTCGGCCCCCGTCATGTGGACCTTGGACAGTTTGTTCTGCGTCTCGACGGCCCGGCCCTGGTACAGCACTGCGTAGAGGGCCTCGGCGACGGCAAACAGGCCTACCGCAATCAGCACCACCTCCAGCCCATCGAGAAACTCGGGCACGCCGCCGGTGTAGCGAGCCTGCCCTGAAATCTGATCCAGGCCGACCAGGCCCATGGCCAGGCCAATGAACAGCGAGGTCAAGCCGCGCACGGTGCTCTTGCCCAAAACAGCGCTCACGGTGCAAAACGCCAGCAGCATCAACAGGAAGTACTCGGGCGGCCCGAGCTGGACGGCGTACATCGCCACCACCGGCGCGAACAGGGTCACCAGCACGGTGGCTATGGTGCCGGCGACAAAGGATCCGATCGCCGCCGTGGCCAGCGCGGCGCCTGCGCGGCCGTTCTTGGCCATCTTGTTGCCCTCGAGGGCGGTGACCATGGAGCCCGCTTCGCCCGGTGTGTTGAGCAGGATCGAGGTCGTCGAGCCGCCATACATGGCGCCGTAGTAAATGCCGGCAAAGAAGATCATCGAGGCCGTGGGCTCGACCTTCAGGGTGATGGGCAGCAGCATGGCCACCGCGGTGGCCGGCCCGATGCCGGGCAGCACACCGACGGCCGTGCCCAAGGTGCAGCCCAGCAGCGCCCACATCAGGTTGATCGGCGTGCCCGCCGTCTGGAAACCCTGCCAGAGCAAGCCCAGGATATCCATCACAGCCAACCTGTCGTCGTGAGGCCGGGCAAGTTGATGGCCAACAACTGAGTGAACATCCAGAAGACCGGCGCGGCGATCGCAACGCCCGTCAGCGCGGCAACGATCCAGCCCCGCACACCGCCACTCGGCAAGCCTTGAGACGACTTGAAACCGCGCACGGCCAAAGCGAAACACAGCGCACAACTGAGGATGAAGCCTAGGGTGGTGATCAAGGCCGCATTCGCCAGCAGGCCTGCCGACACCCAGGCAAAGCCTTGCCAATGGCCGTTGGCCGCACCTTCTGGCTCCTCCATGTCGCGGAATCCGCCGCTGCTGGCCTCCCACAACAGGAAGCCGCCACAGACGATCAAGAAACCAGAAGCCACCCAGGGCAGGAAGTTCGGACCAACCCCGCCGTAGCCCGCTTCACCAGAGATCCCGATCGCACCGGCAGCCAGCAGAGCGCCGACCGCCAAGACCCCCGCGCCGACCGCGAGTTCGGCGCGGTTCGCACGCATCAGATCATCCCCGACTTGGCCATCACCGCCCGCAGGCTCGCAAACTCGTCGTCGACGAACTTGTCGAAGTCCGGCCCGGTCATCAGGGCGGAAGTCCAGTTGTTCTTTTCCAGCGACTCCGCCCAGGCTTTGCTCTTGGTGGCCTTGACCACCAGATCCGTCAACTGCTTGCGCTGCTCGGCGGTGATGCCAGGACCGCCATAGACCCCGCGCCAGTTGCCGATCACGACATCGATGCCCTGCTCCTTCAGGGTCGGCACGTCCACACCCTTCAAGCGCTTCTCCGAGGTGACGGCCAATGCACGCATCTTGCCGGTGGTGATGTACTCGGCAAACTCGCTGTAACCGCTGCCACCCACCGTGACGTTGCCGCCCAGGATGGCCGCCGTCGCTTCGCCGCCGCCGCGGAAAGCCACGTAATTGATCTTCGACGGGTCCACGCCGACAGCGCGCGCAATCATGGCGGCGGCAATGTGCTCGGTGGAGCCGCGCGAGCCGCCACCCCACTTGACGCTGCCAGGGTCTTTCTTCATCTGCTCGACCACATCCTTCATGGTCTTGAAAGGTGACGCCGCTGGGAGCACGAACACGTTGTACTCGCTGGTCAAGCGAGCAATCGGCGTGGCTTGCGACAGGTTCACCGGGGGCTTGCCGGTGATGATGCCGCCGAGCATCACCGCGCCCATCACCATGATGGCATTCGGGTCGCCCTTGCTGCCGTTGACGAACTGCGCCAAGCCCAAGGCGCCGGCTGCGCCGCCTTTGTTGTCGTAGCTGACACTGGCCGCTGCGCCGGCCTCTTGCAATGCCTTGCCGAGCGCGCGGCCTGTGGTGTCCCAGCCGCCTCCGGGGTTGGCGGGGATCATCATCTTCAGGTTCGCCGCGGCGGCAACCACCGCTGACGGCAGGGCACCGGTCGCAGCCAGGGCAGCCAGGGACTTGAGGAACGTATCGCGACGCATCGGGGATCTCCATCGAGTAAGTAAGGGCTTGGGGCGATCATGCCTGCTTGGCGTCGATTGACAGACCGGTCGCCCCCCGGACAAACACGGATGCCGCCCGGTCGATAATGACCGTCGATGTCATCGGTGATCGATCGAGTGCGCTTGGACAAGTGGCTTTGGGTGGCCCGCCTGTTCAAGACGCGCGCCCTGGCGGCCGAAGCCGCGGATCGCGGGCGGGTCGATGTGAATGGCCAGGCGGGGAAACCTGCACGCGAACTGCGTGCCGGCGACACCTTGGTGGTGCGTTCCCCTGGGGGCGTGCAGCGCACCTTGGAGGTGCGAGCGTTGTCCCTGCAGCGCGGGCCGGCACCGGTGGCCCA
Source organism: Burkholderiales bacterium (assembly GCA_031379365.1). Lineage (GTDB taxonomy): Bacteria > Pseudomonadota > Gammaproteobacteria > Burkholderiales > Burkholderiaceae_C > CADEEN01. The sequence continues at coordinate 8,373 of JANNFB010000111.1, read as the reverse complement.
GGCCTTGTACCAGGAGACTGCCGCCAGCCTGGCCGATCGCGCCCGCCTTGCCGAGGCCCGGCGGCTGGCGCCCGAGCCCGCGCAGAGCCTGGAACAAGGCCGGCCGACCAAGCGCGATCGACGCGAGATCGAGCGCAATCAGGTCCAGTGGCAGCGTTGGAGTGCATCCATCGACGACTCAAAAGGCTGAAGCCGACACGGCGCGGCGGCACTTTTCAGGATCTGGTTCCAAGACCCTCTTGAAGGTGCGGAATTGAGCCCCATCTCCGCGCCAACCCCTTGTTTTCCAACCCAGACCATGATGACCCCGGAGCCTGACCACACCCCCTCCACGCCCGAGCCCCTTGTCGATACGGAGATGCTGCAGCCGGAGACCACTGCCGAGGTTCAGCTCAGCGAGCTTCAAGCGCGTTTCACCGAGGTCAATGACGCTTTTCTGCGCGCACGTGCCGAGGCCGAGAACACCCGCCGTCGCGCGGAGGAAGAGATGTCCAAGGCACGCAAGTACGCAGTCGAGTCCTTCGCTGAGAGCCTGCTGCCCGTGATGGACAGCCTGCAGGCCGCCATCGCCCTTCCCGACGCCGCCACGGCCCAGGTGCTCGAGGGTGTGCATGCGACGCTGCGTCAGCTTGCAGCCGCCCTTGAACGCAACAAGGTGCTCGAGATCGCGCCTCCCGGTGGCACCAAGTTCGATCCACGCCACCACCAGGCCATCAGCGTCGTTCCGGCGGAGCAAGAGGCCAACACCGTGGTCGCCGTCCTGCAAAAGGGCTACCTGATCAGTGACCGCGTGCTGCGGCCAGCCCTGGTGACCGTGACCGCACCGAAATGACGGGCATCTGACGCCCGCGCGGGCTTGAAAGCAGCCCGCTCACCCACAACTCGAAAACAATCAGATTTCAATCTCAGGAGCACAGACCATGGGCAAGATCATCGGCATCGACCTGGGCACGACCAATTCGTGCGTAGCCATCATGGAAGGCAACACCACGAAGGTGATCGAGAACAGCGAGGGTGCGCGCACCACGCCGTCGATCATTGCCTACCAGGAAGACGGGGAGGTCCTCGTCGGCGCCTCGGCCAAGCGGCAGGCGGTGACGAACCCGCGCAACACCGTCTACGCGGCCAAGCGCCTGATCGGGCGCAAGTTCACCGAAAAGGAAGTGCAGAAGGACATCGACCTGATGCCCTACACCATTGCCGCGGCTGACAACGGCGACGCCTGGATCGAAGTCCGGGGCAAGAAACTCGCGCCGCCGCAGATCAGCGCCGAAGTGCTGCGCAAGATGAAGAAGACGGCTGAGGACTACCTGGGCGAGGAAGTGACGGAAGCCGTCATCACCGTGCCGGCCTACTTCAACGACAGCCAGCGCCAAGCGACCAAGGACGCCGGCCGCATCGCAGGCCTGGATGTCAAGCGCATCATCAACGAGCCGACGGCGGCCGCGCTGGCTTTCGGCCTGGACAAGCATGGCAAGGGCGACCGCAAGATCGCGGTCTTCGACCTCGGCGGCGGCACCTTCGATATCTCGATCATCGAGATTGCCGATGTCGATGGCGAGATGCAGTTCGAAGTGCTGTCGACCAATGGCGACACCTTCCTCGGTGGCGAAGACTTCGACCAGCGCATCATCGATTACATCGTCACTGAGTTCAAGAAGGACCAGGGTGTCGACCTGACCAAGGACGTGCTGGCCCTGCAGCGCCTGAAGGAAGCCGCCGAGAAGGCCAAGATCGAGTTGTCGAACTCGACCCAGACCGACGTCAATCTGCCCTACAACACGGCCGACGCGACCGGTCCGCGGCACCTGAACATCAAGCTGACGCGCGCCAAGCTCGAGTCGCTGGTCGATGAGCTGATCGAGCGCACGATGGAACCCTGCCGGATCGCCGTCAAGGATGCCGGCGTCAAGCTGACCGAGATCGACGATGTGATCCTGGTCGGTGGCATGACGCGCATGCCCAAGGTCCAGGACAAGGTCAAGGAGTTCTTCGGCAAGGACCCGCGCAAGGACGTCAACCCGGACGAGGCCGTGGCTGTCGGCGCTGCGATCCAGGGCCAGGTGCTGGGCGGCGATCGCAAGGACGTGCTGCTGCTCGATGTGACGCCCCTGTCACTCGGCATCGAGACGCTCGGCGGCGTGATGACCAAGATGATCAAGAAGAACACCACCATCCCGACCAAGTTCGCGCAGGTGTTTTCGACCGCCGACGACAACCAGCCGGCGGTGACGATCAAGGTCTACCAGGGCGAGCGTGAGATGGCGGCGGGCAACAAGTCGCTTGGCGAATTCAACCTGGAAGGCATTCCGCCAGCCGCGCGCGGGCTGCCGCAGATCGAAGTCGCTTTCGACATCGATGCCAATGGCATCCTCCATGTGCATGCCAAGGACAAAGGCACCGGCAAGGAAAACAAGATCACCATCAAGGCCAACTCTGGTTTGTCGGAAGACGAGATCCAGAAGATGGTCAAGGATGCCGAGCTCAATGCCGACGAAGACAAGAAGAAACTCGAGCTGGTGCAGGCGCGCAATCACGCCGATGCGATGATGCACAGCGTGAAGAAGAGCTTGGCCGAACACGGCAAGGAACTCAGCGACGACGAGAAAGCCAAGATCGAGGCGTCGGTCAAGGACGTTGAGGAGGCTCTCAAGGGCGACGACAAGGCCACGATCGAAACCAAGACGGACGCCATGATGGCGGCCAGCCAGAAGCTGTCGGAAAAGATGTACGCCGACGTCCAGAAAGCAGCCGCCGCGCAAGGTGGCAATGCGGGCGAACAACCTCAGCCAGCGGCCGCGAAGACAGAGGCTGCCGGTGACGACAATGTCGTCGACGCCGATTTCAAGGAAGTCAAGAAGTGATGGCACCGGCGGGCCCATGGCCCGCTGCCGCACCTCGCCGCGCTCGAGTTGATGCACCCTGTGCTCGGCTCGTCGCGGCGGCTCTGTTTGTGATGTACTGAAAGCGTTCATGGCCAAGCGCGACTATTACGAGACCCTCGGCGTTCCGAAGAACGCGACCGAGGAAGACATCAAGAAGGCCTACCGCAAGCTGGCCATGAAGCATCACCCCGATCGCAACCAGGGCGAAGGGGCCAAGGGCTCAGAAGAGAAGTTCAAGGAGGCCAAAGAGGCCTACGAGATGCTCTCTGACGCGCAAAAGCGCGCTGCCTATGATCAATACGGCCATGCGGGCGTCGACCCGAACATGGGTGGCTTCCGTGGCGCACCGGGCCAGGAAGGGTTTGGCGGCTTTGCCGAAGCCTTCGGCGACATCTTTGGCGACATCTTTGCCGGAGGTGGCGGCGCTGCTGCGGGTCGCCGTGGCGGCCAACAGGTGTTCCGTGGCGCGGATCTGTCCTACGCCTTGGAGATCACGCTCGAGGAAGCTGCGAATGGCAAGGACACGCAGATCCGCATTCCGAGCTGGGAGAGCTGCGAAACCTGCAGCGGCAGTGGCGCCAAGGCGGGCACCAGTGCCAAGACTTGCCCGCAGTGCAACGGCAACGGCACGGTGCACCTGCGTCAGGGCTTCTTCAGCATCCAGCAGACCTGCCCACAGTGCCGTGGCACCGGCAAGATCATTCCCGAGCCTTGCCTGACCTGCCATGGCGCCGGCAAGTTGAAGAAGCAGAAGACGCTCGAGGTCAAGATCCCCGGTGGCATCAACGAAGGCATGCGCATTCGCTCGGCCGGCAACGGTGAGCCCGGCGCCAACGGCGGTCCCTCGGGTGATCTCTACATCGAGATCCGCGTCAGCCAGCACGACATCTTCGAGCGTGATGGAGACGATCTGCATTGCACCGTGCCGGTGGGCCTGGCCACCGTGACGCTCGGCGGCGCGATCGAGGTCCCCACGCTGTCGGGCAAAGTGGAGATCGAATTGCCAGAGGGCACCCAGCATGGCAAGACCTTCCGGCTGCGCGGCAAGGGCATCAAGGGCCTGCGTTCAAGCTATCCCGGAGACCTTTACTGCCACGTCTCCGTCGAGACCCCGATCAAGCTCACCGAGCACCAAAAGAAACTGCTGCGCGAACTTGACGAGTCTTTGAAGAAGGGGGGCGAGCGCCACTCGCCCGACGCAAAGAGTTGGACCGACCGGGTCAAGGACCTTTTCAAGTAGAGCACCCGCCCTGCGCGAGTTCACTTGGCTCCCTTGAACCGCCACGTGGCCGGCAACGCGTCCACCGTCGCCGAGCGCGCCCTGCTGCGTCGCGACCTCACCTGGTGCATCTGTCTGCTGGCAGCACTGTTGTTTTGGGACCTGGCAGCGCGGGACCTGGCGGTGATGCGCAACTGGGGCGGCGCGGCCGGCTTCGCGCTGCGTGACGACTGGATCACCACGGTTCTGCTGCACCAAGGCGGCCGGGCCCTGGGTTGGGTCGTGATGGCCCTGCTGGTGCTGCAGCTGTGGTGGCCCTTGCCTTTCTGGCCAGTACTGCCGCGGCGCGATCGCCTGTGGTGGCTGGCCACCTGCGTCCTGTGCCTGTCGTTGATCCCCGGGCTCAAGCACATCAGTCTGACCAGTTGTCCCTGGTCGCTGAGCGAGTTCGGCGGCACCGCACTGTACGTCTCGCACTGGCGCTGGGGCGTCACAGACAACGGCGGGGGCGGCTGCTTTCCGTCGGGCCACGCATCGGCCGCGTTTTCCTTCCTGGCGGGCTACTTTGCTCTGAGGCAGGCCCACCCGCTTGCTGCCCGACGTTGGCTGGCTTCGGTGGTCGCGCTCGGTGTGCTGTTCGGCGTCGGACAGACGCTGCGTGGTGCGCATTACCCCAGCCACACCCTCTGGACCGCCTGGATCTGCCTTGCAGTGACCACTGCGTCGCGCCACGCCTGGTTGGCCTGGCAATCCCGCACTGACCCCAACGCGCCCTAGAACAGCGCGCGTTGCATCAGAACCGGTTCAGCAGCGGCGGGCCGGCGGAACCGGGACAGATCGAGCTCGATGCGCGTTCGCTCCAGGCCAAGACGCGCGCAGGTTTTCGCGAAACGCTGCAACAGCAGCTGTGCCCAGACACCCTGCCCGCTCATGCGCTGGCCGAAGCGGCTGTCGTTGTCGCGTCCACCCCGCAAATCACGCACCCGCGCCATCACCCGCGCAGCACGTTCAGGGAAGTGCGTCTGCAACCACTGCTGGAAGAGTGGGTTGACCTCCCATGGCAACCGGAGCACCGTCGCGAATGCCGTCGTCGCGCCGGCGGCTTGCGCGCGCTGCAGCACCTGCTCCAACTCGGGCTCGTTGAGAAAGGGGATCAGCGGCGAGACGCTGACACCCACAGGAATGCCCGCCTGAGCCAGGCGCTCTATCGTGCGCAGGCGGCGCTCGGGCGCCGTGGCCCGCGGCTCCATGATGCGCGCCAGTTCCGGGTCAAGTGTCGGGATCGAGACGTAAACAGACACCAAGTGATCGCGCGCCAGCGGCGCCAGCAGATCGATGTCGCGCTCGATCCCAGAAGACTTGGTGATGATGGAAAAGGGATGCCGATACTCGGCCAAGACTTCAATCAACGAGCGCGTGATGCGCAAGCGCCGTTCGGCGGGCTGATAGGCGTCGGTGGCCGAGCCGATGTTCAACGGCAGCGCCTCGTAGCTGGGTGAGGCCAGCGCCTGGCGCAGGCGCTCTGCCGCATTCACCTTGGCGATGATCTTGGTTTCGAAGTCCAGCCCCGGCGACAGGTTCAGGTAGCTGTGGGTGGGTCTGGCAAAGCAGTAGACACAGCCATGCTCGCAGCCGCGGTAAGGGTTGATCGACAGGTCGAACGGGATGTCTGGGGACTCATTGCCCGAGAGGATGGTCTTGACATGCTGTTCGATGATCTGCGTTTGAGGCGAGACCGACTCCTCACGGGCCAGTTGCTCCAGCAGGCCCCAGCCGTCGTCGAGTGCCTGGTGGTGCTCGCTGGTGAAGCGGTGCTCGATCGCCCAAACGGTGCCGCGCCCCTTGACGCTGGCGTGGGGCATCAACATCAGGGTCGCGGGCGGGGCGGTATGGCTCTGGGTTTCGTTGCGCATACTGTGAATATATACAGTCTTCGCGAAACCGCAAGCGAAACCGACCCTCAGTAGGCGTCGCTCCCTGCACTGCCTGGGGCCAGATTCTCAAAGCGAGTCAGGGGCTTGAGGAAGGTCAGCTTGACGACCCCGGTCGGCCCATTGCGCTGCTTCGCAATGCCGATCTCAGCTACGCCAGGCTCCTTGCTTTCCTTGTTGTAGTAGTCGTCGCGGTAGATGAACATGATGATGTCGGCATCCTGTTCGATTGCACCGGACTCGCGCAGGTCGCTCATCATCGGGCGCTTGTCGGGCCGTGACTCGACACTGCGGTTGAGCTGCGACAACGCGATCACAGGACATTGCAGTTCCTTGGCGAGCGCCTTCAGGCCGCGCGAGATCTCGCCGATCTCGGTGGCCCGGTTCTCGTCGCTCGAACTGCTGCCGCTCATCAGTTGCAGGTAGTCCACCACCACCAGACCCAGCTTGCCGCATTGGCGCGCCTGGCGCCGGGCGCGGGCGCGCAACTCAGACGAATTCAAAGCGGCCGTCTCGTCGATGAAGACGCTGGCCGTCTTGAGCTTGTCGACCGCCTCGCTCAGGCGGCCCCACTCGTCATCACCCAGCTTGCCGGTGCGCAGATTGCTTTGGTTGATTCGCCCGAGTGAACCCACCATGCGCAGCGCCAACTGCGATGCCCCCATTTCCATGGAGAACACAGCCACCGGCAGGCCTTCGTTGACAGCCACGTTCTCGGCAATGTTCAGTGCAAAAGCAGTCTTACCCATCGAAGGCCGCGCCGCCAACACGATGAGGTCTCCCGCTTGCAAGCCGGCAGTCATGCGATCCAAATCGAAGAAGCCGGTTCGCACGCCGGTCACCTCTTCCGCGCCGTTTTCGTGCAACTCGGTGACGCGGTCGATCAGCTGCACGACCAATTGGTCCATGCTCTGGAAACCCTGCTTGGTGCGCGAGCCTTCCTCGCCGATCTTGAAGATCCGGCCTTCAGCTTCGTCGAGGATCTGGCTCACCGCACGGCCTTGCGGGTTGAAGGCATTGGTCGCGATCTCGTCGCTGGCTTCGATGAGCTTTCTCAAGACCGCACGTTCGCGCACGATCTCGGCGTAACGCCGCAGGTTGGCCGCACTCGGCACGCTCTGCGCCAAGGCGTTCAGGTAGGCGATCCCGCCGCACTCCTCGGCCTTGCCCAGGCTCTGCATCTGCTCGAACACGGTGATCACGTCGGCTGGCTTCGTCGCATTGACCAAAGCACCGATCGCCGCGTAGATGACCTTGTGCTCGTAGCGGTAGAAGTCGCTGTCGGTCAGCAAGTCTCCGGCGCGGTCCCATGCACTGTTGTCGAGCAGCAGGCCGCCGAGCACGCTCTGCTCGGCTTCGATGGAGTGCGGTGGCACACGCAGGCGTGCAACTTCCTCGTCACGCGGAGCGTTGTTGTCACGGGAGGAAAAGACAGCTGACATCGCAGAAACCGATCATAAGACCCAGACCCGGCTTCGGCTGTGGGCAAGTCTGTGGATGAACACTGCGCATCTCGGTATAAGTCGTTCCGGCCGTTGCAGCACGTCTCGGCGCTGCGGTCTGTTCAGCGGAACCCACACTTGAATGGCAAGGGCCCATGAAAAAGGCCGGCTGGGCCGGCCTTTCAGGCAAGGTCTGCAGAGCAGGTCAGTCGACCTCTCCGACCACCACCACCTTGACTTCGACCAGCACGTCGGTGTGCAGGGACACCATCACGGCCTGTTCACCCACCGTCTTCAACGGGCCGTTGGGCATGCGGATGCCAGCCTTGGGCACGTCGAAGCCGAGCTTCTTCAAGCCATCCGAGACATCGGCGTTGGTGACCGAGCCGAACAGGCGGCCATCGACACCCGCCTTTTGCGCGATCGTCACCGTCTTGCCGCCAAGCTTCTCGCCCAGGACTTGCGCCGCGGCCATCTTGTCGGCTGCGACTTTTTCCAGCTCGGCACGCTTGACCGCGAACTCCTTGATCGCCGACTCGGTGGCGCGGCGCGCCTGACGGGTCGGGATCAGGAAGTTGCGTGCGAAGCCGTCCTTGACTTTGACGACATCGCCCAGGTTGCCCAGATTGGCGACTTTTTCCAGCAGGATGATTTGCATGATGTGTGTCTCCTCAACCCTTGTGCTGGTCGCTGTAGGGCAGCAATGCCAGGAAGCGCGCGCGCTTGATCGCCGTCGTGAGCTGGCGCTGGAAGAAGGCACGGGTCCCGGTCAGACGGGCCGGCGTGATCTTGCCGTTCTCGCCGACGAAGTCGCGCAGCGTGTCGACATCCTTGTAGTCGATGCGCTCGACACCGGCGACGGTGAAGCGGCAGAAGCGTTTGCGGCGGAACAGCAG
>JANNFB010000357.1:0-4855 GCA_031379365.1 Burkholderiales bacterium | reverse complement strand
AAGGCCCGCGTCAGGCCTTCGTCGCCCGAGATGTGGGCCATGATGCGCAGCTCGATCTGCGAGTAGTCGGCGCTGGCGATCACATGCCCCGGCGGCGCGATGAAAGCCTCGCGCACGCGCCGGCCTTCGGGCGTGCGGATGGGGATGTTCTGCAGGTTGGGGTCGTTGCTCGACAAGCGCCCCGTCACCGCCACCGCTTGCGCGTAGCTGGTGTGGACGCGACCCGTCTGTGCATTGACCATCAACGGCAGCTTGTCGGTGTAGGTGCCCTTCAACTTGGCGAAACTGCGGTGCTCCAGGATCTTGGCCGGCAGGGGGTAGTCGGCGGCCAGCTCGGCCAGCACTTCTTCGTCGGTGGACGGCGCGCCGCTGGCGGTCTTCTTCTTCACCGGCAGGCCGAGCTTGGTAAAGAGGATCTCGCCGATCTGCTTCGGGCTGCCGAGGTTGAAGGGCTGGCCGGCGAGCGCATACGCCTCCTGCTCGAGCGCCAACATGCGTTCGCCGAGTTCGCGGCTCTGTTTGGCCAGCAGGGCCGCGTCGATCAGCACGCCGTGGCGTTCGACGCGCATCAGCAGCGCGCTGGTCGGCATCTCGATCTGCTCATAGACGAAGCGCATTGCCGGCTCGGCTTCGAGCTGCGGCCAGAGGGTCTCGTGCACCTGCAGCGTCATCTCGCTGTCTTCGCCGGAGTACTCTGCGGCGCGCGTGACCTCGACCTGAGCAAACGGGATCTGGTTCACGCCCTTGCCGCACAGGTCTTCGTAGGAGAGACCCTTGCGGCCAAGGTGGCGCTCGGCGAGCTTTTCCAGGCTGTGCGGCAGGTGGGCCTCCAGCACGTAGCTCTGCAGCAGCGTGTCGTGGCGAAAGCCGCGCACGGCGATGCCGTGATTGGCCAGCACGTGGCTGTCGTACTTGACATGCTGGCCGACCTTGGCTGCCGCCGAGTCTTCGAGCCAGAGCTTCATTTGCGCCAGCACGGCATCGAGCGGCAACTGCGCCGGCGCGTCGCCGTAGTTGTGGGCCAGCGGCACGTAGGCGGCCTCCCCGGGGACGACAGCGAAGGAGATGCCGACGATGCGTGCGGCCATGGCGTCGAGCGAGGTGGTCTCGGTGTCCAGGGCCACCAGGGGCGCCGCGCGCAGTTTTGCAAGCCAGTGGTCGAGGCGCTCTTGCGTCAGGATGGTTTCGTAACTGCGGGCCAAGGGCTCGCCGCTCGGCCGCGGCGGCGCCGCGACACCGCCCTGCGCCGGCTCGGGCGCCGCAGCGGGCTCCAGCTCGCGCTTGAAGGCGCGAAAACCGTACCGGTTGTAGAAGTCGAGCAGTGCGGCGCGGTCGACCTCGGCCAACGCCAGTGCGTCGAGCGCGGGCCAGCCGGGCACCTGGGCCGACAGGTCGCAATCAGTGACCACGGTGACCAGCTTCCTGGCCATCGGCAGCCAATCGAGTGCCTTGCGCAGGTTCTCGCCGACCGCGCCGCCGATGCGGTCTGCCGCAGCCACCACGCCGTCGAGCGAGCCATGCTCGGCCAGCCACTTCACCGCCGTCTTGGGCCCCACCTTGTCGACGCCCGGCACGTTGTCCACCGTGTCGCCGACCAGGGCCAGGTAGTCGACGATGCGCTCCGGCGGCACGCCGAACTTGGCCGCCACGCCCGCCTCATCGAGCGCCTCATTGCTCATCGTGTTGATGAGGCTCACACGCTCGTTGACGAGCTGGGCCAGGTCCTTGTCGCCGGTGGAGATGACCACCCGGTGGCCGCTCTCGGCGGCGCGCTTGGCCAGGGTGCCGATGGCGTCGTCGGCCTCGATGCCGGGCAATTCGAGCACCGGCCAGCCGAGCAGGCGCACGGCTTCGTGAATCGGCTCGATCTGGCGCCGCAGGTCATCCGGCATGGGCGAGCGCGTGGCCTTGTAGGCCGGGTACCAATCGTCGCGGAAGGTCTTGCCCTTGGCATCGAAGACGCAGGCTGCATGCTCGGCGCCGATGTCGCTGCGCAGCTTCTTCAACATCGCGATGATCCCGTGGATCGCGCCGGTCGGGAAACCGTCGGGCGCGGTCAGGTTGGGCATCGCGTGGTAGGCGCGGTAGAGGTAGCTCGAGCCGTCGACGAGCAGGAGCACAGGCAGGGCGGCGGTTTGGCTCATGCGAGCATTGTCGCGCCGGCCCGGCGGGCCTTGGCGGCGCCGCGTCGCTAGAATCAGCGCATGAAAAAGTCGCTCGTGCCGACCCTGCTCTTCGTGCTGTGTGCCGCGGCCGCGGCACAGGAGCGTGCGCCGAACGAGCCCAAGGTGCAGCGCAGCGTGATCGAAGACGACAGCGTGCGCATTGAAGAGACTCGCGTGCGCGGCCTCGACACCAGCCTGGTGGTCAAGCCCAAGAACGCCGCAGAGTACGAGGTCGTGCCGACCCCGGGCGGCCGCGACCCGTCGCAAGGGCGGGGCGGCAGCAAGGGCGCCGCCGGCCAACGCGTCTGGAACATCTTCAAGTTCTGATCCGCTGCTGATGGCCGTTTTCACCGAAGTCTCGGCCGCCGAGGCCAGCTCGCTGGTGGCGCGCCTCTCGGTAGGCAAGCTGACCGATCTGCGCGGCATCCAGGCCGGCATCGAGAACAGCAACTTCTTTCTCGACACGCTCGACAAGGGCAGCGCGCGCCACTGGGTCCTGACCCTGTTCGAGCGCCTGAACTTCGAGCAGTTGCCCTTCTACCTCGAGTTGATGCGCCACCTGGCTCAGCGCGGCATCCCGGTGCCCATGCCTCAAGCCGATGCCGACGGCGCCATCCTGCACCGCCTCAAGGGCAAGCCCGCCGCCCTCGTCGACCGCCTGCCCGGCGGCCATCAACTCGCGCCCGATATCGACCACTGCGCGCAGGTGGGTGCGATGCTGGCGCGCATGCACCAGGCCGGGCGCGACTTGCCGTTGCAGCAACCCAACCTGCGCGGCCTGGCCTGGTGGGCCGAGACCGTGCCTCACGTGCTGCCGCATGTCAGCCCCGACCAGCAGGCCTTACTGCAAAGCGAGCTCGCGTTCCAGCAGCAACTGGCCGCATCGCCCGCCTACGCCAGCTTGCCGCGCGGGCCGATCCATGCTGACCTGTTCCGCGACAACGTGATGTTCGAGCCCGGCGGCGAGCGGCTGGGCCAGGGCGGCCGCGGCCACGAGCGCCTGTGCGGTTTCTTCGACTTCTATTTCGCCGGCGTCGACACCTTCCTGTTCGACATCGCGGTGTGCCTGAACGATTGGTGCATCGACCTGGCCAGCGGCGCCATGGCCGACGAGCGCGCCCAGGCCTTCGTGGCCGCCTATGCCAGCGTGCTGCCCTTGAGCTCGAACGAGCAGCGCCTGCTGCCGGCCCTGCTGCGCGCTGCGGCCTTCCGCTTCTGGCTCTCGCGCCTGTGGGATCTGCACCTGCCACGCGACGCCGCCTTGCTCAAAGCGCATGATCCGCGCCACTTCGAGCGCGTGCTGCGCGCCCGCATCGCCCAGCCCTGGCACCCCGACACCCTGCCTTGCGGCACCCCCCCCTGACATGAGCCTTCGCATCCTCAACGCCAGCGCACGCGACGGCGCCACCTGGGTCAGCCGCAGCTTCGCGCTGTTCCTGAAGAAGCCACTGGCTTTCACGGCACTGTTCGCCATGTTCTTGTTCGCGGCGATGCTGCTGCTGGTGCTGCCCTACCTCGGCCCGGTACTGCTCTTGATGGCGCTGCCCCTGCTCGGGCTGGGCTTCATGATCGCAGCGCGTTCGGCGCTCGGCGGCGGGCAGGTGAGTGTCGGCCAGTTGATCGAGCCGCTGCGTGGCGGCGATGCCAACGCCACCGAGCGCCGCAAACAATTGCTCAAGCTGTGCGGCCTGTATGCCGTCGCCACTGCCCTGGTGATGCTGGCCAGCGATGCCGTCGACGGCGGCGCCTTCGAGAAGCTGCAGGTGCTGTTGGCGTCGACCCGTGATGCTGCGCAGCAGAAACAGCTCGACGAATTGCTGGCCAACGACGGTCTGCTGCAGGGGTTGCTGCTGCGCGTGTTCGGCACCGCCCTGTTGTCGATTCCGTTCTGGCATGCGCCGCCGCTGGTCTGGTGGCAGGGCCAGGGCATCGCCCAATCCCTGTTTTCCAGCACGGTGGCGTGCTGGCGCAACCGCGGCGCCTTCCTGGTCTACGGCCTGGCCTGGACGGTCACCGTCATTGGCTTCGCCGTTGTTGCCGGCAGCCTGTTCGCCTTGCTCGGCATGCCGCAGCTGGTGACCGTGGCCGCCGTGCCGGCGGGCTTGATGTTCTCGACCGCGTTCTACGTCTCGCTGCTCTTCACCTACGAGGGCTGCTTCGGCACCGACGAGGCCGCATCTGCGGAGCCAGTCGCCGAGAGCTGAAGCCGGCGCGCCGCGTCAGTTCACCGGCGTGAGCTTGGCAATCGACAGCTGCAGCCACTTCGCGCCGTGGCGGCCGAAGTTGACCTGGGCGCGGGCATCGTCGCCCTGGCCCTCGATGGTCAGGATCACGCCCTCACCGAACTTGGTGTGGAACACGCTCTGGCCCGAGCGCAGCCCGTGCCCGCTGCCGGCGCGCGGTGCAAACGGCGGCGGGGGCGCCGGCGCGGCCTCGACACGGCCGGCGCCGACCATGCTGCCCAGGCCGCTGCCGCGGACCCAGGCGCTCTGGTACTCGCGGGCATAGCCGGAGCCGAAGCCGGCGTTCTTCGGCGTCAGCCACTTCAGCGTCTCTTCAGGCAGCTCCTCGAGGAAGCGGCTCTTGACGTGGTAGCGCGTCTGGCCGTGCAGCATGCGCGTCTGCGAGAAGCTCAGGTACAGGCGCTTGCGGGCGCGCGTGATCGCCACGTACATCAGGCGCCGCTCTTC
>JANNFB010000055.1:0-9586 GCA_031379365.1 Burkholderiales bacterium | reverse complement strand
TCGTTGTCGATGATGGCCTTGTTCAGCTCGGGCGTCAGATCGCCGGCGTTGCCGATGCAGGTGGTGCAACCGTAGGCCGCCACGTTGAAGCCGAGTTTTTCCAGGTAGGGCAGCAGCCCGGCGTTCTCGAGGTACTCGGTGACGATGCGCGAGCCCGGGGCCAGCGAGGTCTTGATGTGCGGTGCCATCTTCAGGCCCGCATCGACGGCCTTCTTGGCCAGCAGGCCGGCCGCCAGCAGCACGCTCGGGTTGCTGGTGTTGGTGCAACTGGTGATGGCGGCGATCAGCACGTCGCCGTTCTTCACGCTCAAGCCGTCCTTCACCGGGAAGCTCTGCGTCAGCTTCTTGGCCGGCTGGTTGAAACCATTGTCGGCGATCGAGGCGCTGAACAACTCGGCGAACTTCTTCGACAGGTGGGTGATCTCGATGCGGTCTTGCGGTCGTTTCGGGCCAGCCAAGCTGGGCACCACCGTGCCGAGGTCGAGCTTGACGACCTGGGAGTAGTCGATCTCACCGGCCTTGGGGACGCCGAACATGTTCTGTGCCTTGAAGTAGCTCTCGAAGGCCTTGATCTCGTCCTTGGTGCGGCCGGTGCCTTCGAAGTACTCGATGGTGCGCTCGTCGACCGGGAAGAAGCCCATGGTGGCGCCGTACTCTGGCGCCATGTTGGCGATCGTGGCGCGATCCGGCAGGGCCAGGGTGCGCGTGCCTTCACCGAAGAACTCGACGAACTTGCCGACGACCTTGGCCGCGCGCAGGATCTCGGTGACCGTGAGCACCAGGTCGGTGGCGGTGACGCCCTCGCGCAGCTTGCCGGTGAGCTCCATGCCGACCACGTCGGGCGTCAGGAAATAGACCGGCTGGCCGAGCATGCCGGCCTCGGCCTCGATGCCGCCGACGCCCCAGCCGACCACGCCGATGCCGTTGATCATGGTGGTGTGGCTGTCGGTGCCGACCAGGCTGTCCGGGTAGTAGGTGCCGTCCTTGGACTGGTGCACGCCGCGCGCCAGGTACTCGAGGTTGACCTGGTGCACGATGCCGAAGCCGGGCGGCACGACGCCGAAGGTGTCGAAGGCCTGCATGCCCCACTTCATGAACTCGTAGCGCTCCTGGTTGCGCTGGAACTCCAGCTTCATGTTCAGGTCCAGCGCGTTCTTGGTGCCGTAGTTGTCGATCGTCACCGAGTGGTCCACCACCAGGTCCACCGGCACCAGGGGCTCGATGGTCTTGGGGTTCTTGCCGAGCGACTTGGCCACATTGCGCATCGCCGCCAGGTCGGCCAGCAGCGGCACGCCGGTGAAGTCCTGCAGCACCACGCGCGCGACAACGAAGGGGATTTCGTCACTGCGCTCGGCCTGGGCCTTCCAGCTCGCCACCTGCTTCACGTGCTCGGCCGTGACCTTCTGGCCGTCGCAGTTGCGCAGCACGCTTTCCAGCACGATGCGCATCGAGTGCGGCATGCGGCTGACCTTGGGAAACTGCTTGGCCAGTTCGGGCAGCGAGTAGTAGGAACCCTTTTTGCCGAGTTTCTTGCGGGTGGAGGCGAAGGCGTGGGTCATGGTCGTTGGGCCTTGTGTGGAGCGGTGGGTGATTGTGGATTCAGGAAGCTTTCGGGACGATGACTTTGAGTCCCTTGAAGTAGTCGCGGAAGAAGCCCGCGTCACGCGTGATCAAGGCGCTGCACTGGAGCAGCGCGTGGGCGCCTATCAGGAAGTCGGGCACAGTGCGGCGCGACGAGGGCTGTCGGCCAGCAGCCTTGATGCGCTCGTTATAGCGGCGCTGCATCTCCCCGGCCCGCGCCGCGGAGCGCAACTCGAGCGCGGAGTAGGCGATGCCAACTTCTTCCAGCGTATCCAGCACTTGCGAGCCGCGGCCCAGGCCGGCGACGACCTCGCTGATCACGACGTCGCAGGCCACGACCGGGCCATGCGACAACGCGGCGCGCAGGCTGATTTCCGCGGATTCCGCCATCGCGTCATCGCCCAGCAGGTCGACGATGATCGAGGTGTCGACAGCGATCATCGCTCAGGGGTCGACCGGATCGCCCGGCGCGCGTCCACGCAGCTCGCGCATGATGTCGTCGGTGGTCACGCCCGGCGGGTGCTTGAATCGGCCGCGCACGCGAGACAGGGCGTCCTTCACGTCCTTGCGGATCACGATACGGCCGTCCTCGACCTCGATCTTGAGTTTGGTGCCCTTGGTCAGGCCCAGTGCGTCGCGCGCGGCCTTGGGCAAGGTGATCTGGCCGCGCTCGGCCACGGTGGCTTCCATTGCAGACTCCTCTCGAACCCGGCTTGACTGATCCAGTGGGTATGCACGCATTGTACGTACTTTTCTAAGCAGACGGCAAGTAGCGCACCGACAGCACCCCTTCAATCGCCGCCAGCTTGGCCAGCACGGCGTCCTGCACCGGGCTCTCGACATCGACCAGCGTGTAAGCCATCTCGCCGCGGCTCTTGTTCACCATGTTGTGGATGTTCAGCCCCGCATGCGCCATGGTGGTCGAGATCTGGCCCAGCATGTTGGGCACGTTGGCGTTCGCGATCGCCACGCGGTAGGCCGATTCACGCGCCATGTTCACCGCCGGGAAGTTCACGGCGTTGGCAATGTTGCCGTGCTCCATGAAGTCACGCAGTTGCATGGCCACCATCACGGCGCAGTTCTCCTCGGCCTCGCGCGTCGAGGCGCCGAGGTGGGGCAGGGCCACGACGCGGGGGTGAGCATGCAAGGCGGCATTGGGAAAGTCGCAGACGTACATGCCCAGCTGCTTCTTGTCCAGGGCGGCCAAGACCGCGGCGTCCTCCACCACGCCCTCGCGCGAGAAGTTCAGCAGCACGGCGCCCGGTTTCATCGAACCCAGGTTGCTGGCGTTGACCAAGTGCCGCGTCGCGGCGACCAGGGGCACATGCAAGGTCACGAAGTCGGCGTGCTTGAGCACGTCGGCCACGCTCGCGGCTCGTTTGACTTGCGCCGGCAGGCTCCAAGCCGCATCGACCGTGATGTCGGGGTCGTAGCCCAGCACGTTCAAGCCCAGCTTGATGGCTGCGTCGGCGACCAGGCAGCCGATCTTGCCCAGACCGACGATGCCCAGGGTGTGACCCATCAGCTCGAAGCCGGCGAAGTGCTTCTTGCCGTCTTCGACCTGGTGCTCGAGATCGGCCGCCTGCGGGTCGAGTGCGGCCACGAAGCGCAGCGCGGCGGGCAGGTTGCGCGCCGCCATCAGCATGCCGGCCAGCACCAACTCCTTGACTGCGTTGGCGTTCGCACCCGGCGCATTGAACACCGGCACACCGCGCGCGCTCATCGCGGCAACGGGAATGTTGTTCGTGCCTGCGCCAGCCCGGGCGATCGCGCGCACGCTGGCCGGGATCTCCATCGCGTGCATGTCGGCCGAGCGCAGCAGCACGGCGTCGGGCGCCTTCACGTCCTTGGCGGCGTGGTATCGCTCGCTGGGCAGCTGTTTCAGGCCGCTCGGCGCAATCGCATTCAGCACCAGCACGTTGAATTGGGGCACAGCCCCTTTTTCAACCATGGGTGGCCTCGAATTCCGCCATGTAGGCCACCAGTGCCTGCACGCCTTCGATCGGCATGGCGTTGTAGATCGAGGCACGCATGCCGCCCACGGCGCGGTGGCCCTTGAGTTGCAGCAGGCTGCGCGCTTCGGCGCCTTTCAGAAAGGCCGCGTCGAGCGCCTCGTCGCGCAGTTTGAACGGCACGTTCATCAGCGACCGGCAATCGCGCTGCACCGGGCTGGTGAAGAGGCGGCTGGCATCGAGATACCCATAGAGCAGGGCGGCCTTGGCGCGGTTGCGCTCGGCCATCGCCGGCAGCCCGCCCTGCGCCTTGATCCACTGGAAAACCAGGCCGGCGATGTAGATCGCATAGGTCGGCGGCGTGTTGTACATCGAGTCGTTGTCGGCGACGGCCTTGAACTCGAAGGCCGAAGGCGTGACCGGCAGCGCCTGGCCGAGCAGGTCTTCGCGCACGATGACGATGGTCAGGCCGGCTGGGCCGATGTTCTTTTGCGCGCCGGCATAGATCAGGCCGTACTGGGCGACCTCGACCGGGCGCGACAGGATGTCGCTCGACATGTCGGCCACCAGCGGGACGTCGCCCACGTCGGGTGTGAAGTGGTACTCGACGCCGCCGATGGTCTCGTTGCTGCAGATGTGCACGTAGGCCGCGTGCGCGTCCAGCTGCCATTCACTGCGCGCCGGCACGCGGTCGTAGCCGGTGGCGGCCGCGCTGGCCGCCACCTTGACGTTCGCGTACTTCTTGGCTTCCTTGATCGACTTCTTCGACCACTCGCCGGTGTCGATGAAATCGATGCTGGTCTTGCCGCGCAGCAGGTTCATCGGCACGATGGCGTTCTCGCCGATGGCGCCGCCCTGCATGAAGAGCACCTTGTAGTTGGCCGGGATGGCCAGCAGTTCACGCAGCAATGCCTCGGCTTCGGCATGGATGGCAATGAACTCCTTGCCGCGGTGGCTCATTTCCATCACCGACATGCCCGAGCCGTGCCAGTCGAGCATTTCCGCCGCAGCCTGGCGCAGCACGGTTTCGGGCAGCACGGCCGGGCCGGCGCTGAAATTGAACACTCGGGTCATCGGGGAAAGCTCCAGAGGCGGGAAAGAACGGGCGGGGAAGTGGATTATCGTTGCCCCATGGCGCCGTTCAGCTTCTTCTGGCACGACTACGAAACCTTCGGGGTGGTGCCCCGCCGCGACCGCCCGGCCCAGTTCGCCGGCGTGCGCACCGACGCCGAGCTGAACGAGATCGAGCCCGCCGTCGAGGTGTTCTGCCGCCCCGCGGCCGACATGCTGCCCAACCCCGAGGCCTGCCTGATCACCGGCATCACGCCGCAGGTCTGCGCGGAGCGCGGCGTGGCCGAGCGCGATTTCGCTGACGCCATCGAGGCCCAGCTGGCCCGGCCCGGCAGTGTCGGCTGCGGCTACAACAGCTTGCGCTTCGACGACGAAGTCACCCGCTTCCTGTTCTGGCGCAACTTGATCGACCCCTATGCCCGCGAGTGGCAGAACGAGTGCGGCCGCTGGGACCTGCTCGACACCGTGCGCTGTGCCTGGGCGCTGCGGCCCGAAGGCTTGCAGTGGCCGCAGCATGAGTCCGGCAAGCCCTCCTTCAAGCTCGAGCACCTGACGGCGGCCAATGGCCTGGCGCATGCCGCAGCGCACGACGCGCTGTCGGATGTGCGCGCCACCATCTCGCTGGCGCGGCGGGTCAAAGAGGCCCAGCCCAAGCTGTGGGCCCATTGCCTGAAGCTGCACAGGAAGCAGGCGGTGGTCGAGGAAATGGGCGTGGGCCGGCCCTTCGTCCACTTGTCGGGCCGCTACCCGGTCGAGCGCGGCTGCATGGCCGTGGTCTGGCCGCTGGCACCGCACCCCAAGTTCAAGAACGAAGTCATCGTCTGGGATCTGGCCCACGACCCGCGCGAGTTGTTCGCGCTCAACGCCCGCGAGGTGCGCGAGCGCCTGTTCACCGCCGCCGACGCGCTGCCCGCCGGCCAGACGCGGTTGCCGATCAAGACCATCCACCTCAACAAGTCGCCGATCGTCATCGGCAACCTGAAGACGCTCGGTACGGCGACGACGCGCTGGGGCATCGACCTCGACCAGGCCTTGCGCCACGCCGACATCGCTGCGCGCCAGGCCAACAGCATGGCCGGCATCTGGCCCGAGGTCTACGAGCGGCCGGCCAGCCATGAGCCCGTCGATATCGATGAAGACCTCTACGGCGGGTTTCTCGACAATGAAGATCGCCGCGCCCTGCAACGCCTGCGCAGCCTGCCGCCCGAGCGCCTGGCCGAACGGCGCCCGGCCTTCAATGACAGCCGACTGGACGAACTGTTGCTGCGCTTTCGGGCGCGCAACCACGCCGACACCCTGACGGCATCGGAGCAGCGGCATTGGCAGGCGCACTGCGCCTCGCGCTGGCAACACCGCGCTGCCTGGCTCGAGCAGATCGCCGCCCTGGAAGCCAGCGCCGACGCAGGCGGGCGCGCGGTGCTGGCGCAGTTGCGGCTTTGGGCTGAGGCCGTGCAGAACCCGGCAGGCGTGGCATGAAGCTGTTGGTCATTGGCGGCTCACAGTTCGTCGGCCGTCACCTGGTCGAGCAGGCTCTGGCGCGTGGCGACCATGTCACGGTGTTCAACCGCGGCAAGACCGCGACCGCGTTGCCACCGGGCGTCGAGCGGCGGCGCGGCGACCGCAAGGGCGACCTGGTGGCCTTGGCCGACGGCCGCTGGGACGCGGTGGTCGACACCTGTGGCTACCTGCCGCGCGACGTGGCCCGCATGGCGGCCTGCCTGCGAGGGCGTGTCGCGCGCTATGTGTTCGTGTCCAGCATCTCGGTCTATGCAGGATTCGAACAGGTCAACCACGAAGGCAGCGCGCTGGGTCGCATCGACGATGCCGACACCGACGTCATCGACGGTCGAACTTACGGGCCCCTCAAGGCGTTGTGCGAGCAAGCCGCGGTGGCCGCTTTCGGAGACGGCGCGTTGTTGATTCGGCCGGGCTTGATCGTCGGCCCGCACGATCCGACGCAGCGCTTCACCTATTGGCCCGCCCGGATCGCCCGGGCTGCCGATGGCGAAGCTGTGCTGGCGCCTGGCTCGCCGGCGGACGGCATCCAGGTGATCGATGTGTGCGACCTGGTGGCCTTCATGCTGCGCGCCATCGACGACGGGCGCAGCGGCGCCTACAACCTGACCTGTCCGCCTAACACCCTCACGATGGGCGCGCTGTTGCAAGCGTGTGCCGAGGCCGCCGGCTGCCAACCGCAATGGGTCTGGGCGGCCGCGGCCGACCTCGAGCGTCTCGACCTGGCCGCCTGGAGCGATCTGCCGGTCTGGTTGCCCGCGGAGGGCGAACACGCCGCGTTTGCGTTGGCAGATACGCGCGCTGCCGAAGCCGCTGGCCTGAAAATCCGGCCCTTGGCACAGACGGTGGTTGACACGCTGGCCTGGTACCGCGGGCTGCCAGCCGAGCAGCAAGTCTTCAGCAAGGCTGGGCTCAGCCCGGAGACCGAGGCCGCGGCCCTGGCCAGCCTACTTCGGCGCTGAGGCTGGCGCGGCGCCGCTCTGCAGCAAGGCCTCGCCGGCCGGCTGCAAGGCGGCTGCGGCGCTGGCTTGGCGTTGCTTTTCATGCACGCAGCCGTCGACCAGGCGCTGGCCGATCTGGGCGTCCATCAGCATCGACTTGTTGGCGATCTGCAGCATCAGCATGCGCCCCTTGACGTCTTCCAGGCGCAGCGCGCCGGTGGACGACAACACCGGCTTCATGGTCCAGGTTTGCGTCTTGAAGCGCACATCGACATAGCCGTCGTTCTTCGGCGTCACGCTGACGTTCACGGCTTGATCGAACTCGCAGGCGTAGTCGCCGAAGTGCGTCATCGCCGCCGCGGCGAGTTGTTCGCCCTCGGCCTTGGCCAGCGGGGCCTCCACCGGTACGACTTTCTTGGTGGCCGGCTTGGCGCTGGGCTTGGCTGGCTTGGCGGCCGGCTTGGCCGGCGCGGCCTGGGCCGCCGCGGGCGGGACCAGCGACAGCCCGAGGGCCAAGGCGGTCAGGACGGCGGCGAGCATTCGATGGGTCAGCAAGGGCATCTCCAGGGCAGGGCGACGGCGCGAATTGTCGGCCCGTGCCGCACTGTCGACGTCACCAGACGTTGCGGGCTGCGCTCAGGCCGGTACGCGCGTGCGGTACAGCACATGCCTGCGCAAGAGATGGCCAGCGTCGACACGCGGATGGTCGAAGTCGGCGCTCTCGTCGCGCCGCATGCCCAGGCGCTGCATGACGCGCAATGAGGCCGCGTTGGTCGGCACCGCCATGGCCACCACTTCGGCCAGTTTCAGCTGCGTGAACGCAAACTCGAGGGCCGCTTGGGCCGCTTCCGTCGCGTAGCCGCGGCCCCAGGCGGCACGCGGCAGGCGCCAGCCGATCTCGACAGCCGGCACGAAGGGAGCGTCGAAGTGCGGCACGTTCAGGCCGACGAAGCCGGCGAATGCGAACTCGCCCGGCACCTCGAGCGCCCACAGGCCCCAGCCACGCTGGGCGATGGCGTTGCGGCACAGGGTGGCCTCGTGGGCCGCTTGCTCGGGGGTGAGAGGGGCGCTGAAGTAGCGCCGCACTTCGGGGTCGGCATTCATCGCTGCCCAGTGTGCGAGGTCGCGGTCCTGCCACTGTCGCAACACGCAGCGGCGGGTGTGCAACTCAAGCGGCGCGGCAAAGGTCGGCAGCACGAGCATGGTCGGGCGGGCGCTCACGCCGGGTCGCCGAAGTAGGCCGCGCTCACCTCGGCGGGCAACTGCGCGCCGCCGGCGTAGGACGTGGCGTGCGCGCGCTGCAACAGATGCCAGAAGTAGCGGTAGCTGGCGCGGTCGTGCAGGGTCTGGTGGTGCTGAATCGGCGCCCAGGCGGCGGCCTGCGCTGCGGCGAGGATCTCGATCGCCAGGTCGACTTCGGCCACGGTGGGCGTGAAGGCCTCGACGATCGGCCGGATCTGCGCCGGATGGATGCTCCACATGCGCGTGTAGCCGAAAAGCCGACTGGCCTTGGACGCGGCTTCCATCAGGGCCGAGGCGTGCTTGAACTCCGTGACCACGCAGTGCGATGGCGTCTTGCCATGGGCATGGCAGGCCGCGGCGATCTCGAGTTTGGCGCGCAGCACCAGGGGGTGCTCGAACTGGCCCTTGACACCCATGGCGGAAACCGGGATCGCGCCGCGGTGGGTCGAGACGAAGTCCATCAGACCGAAGGACAGCGACTCGATGCGGGGGTGCGCGGCCAGGGCCTGCACTTGCTGCAAGGCGCCGTGGGTCTCGATCAAGGCGTGCAACGGCACCGAGTTGCCGCCCAGGACGCTGATCGTGGCGGCGGCCAGATCGATGTCTTCCACATGGCGCGGCTTGGGCAACATCAGGTAAGCCGGCGCCTTCGCGCTGGTGAGCACGACGCGCGCCACTTCAGCGAAGTGCGGGTGCTCGATCGGCAGCAGGCGCACGCCAACGCGGCCGAATCGGTTGCCGTCGCTGGCCAGCATGGCGGCGATCAGGTGCGCATGCTCGATCTCGCCGCCGACCGGGGCACCGTCCTCGGCATCGAGCGTGACATCGAACACCGGGCCCAACTCGGCCTGCAGCTCGAGGCTCTTCCTCATGCGCGCTTCGACACCGCAGTAATGGTCACACACCGGCAGCAGGGCGGCCGCCGCTTCGCCGGGCTCGTACAGGGCCACGGCCGGATGCAGGAGGTTCGAGGGCATGGCGTTTCGCGGTGGTTTTCCCCCATTGTCGTTGCCCCGGCGGCGGGCACCATCGGCTTCCCACCGATCAGTTACCGGAGACACCCACCGTGACCCTTTCCGTGACCCCCTTGACCCGACGCGCCCTCGTGGCCGCGGCGCTCGCCCTCAGCCTGGGCGGCGCTGTCGCACAGCAGTTCCCCGACCGTCCGCTGACCCTGGTCGTGCCCTGGGGTGCCGGCGGCGGCACCGACGCCGTGGCGCGCATGATCGCCAGCCTGATGGAGCGTGACCTGGGCCAGCCCGTCAACGTCGTCAACCGCACCGG
>JANNFB010000054.1:0-6823 GCA_031379365.1 Burkholderiales bacterium | reverse complement strand
GGCTTCGGCAACAACTACGTGGACAACGGCAGCGTCAAGCGCTACCGCGAGTTCGGCGCCATGCCCGGCTTCGAGCTGGACGACGTCGCCGGCCGCAAGTTCGCCAAGCAGACGCTCGAGTGGACCTTGCCGCCCGTGATCTTCGAGTCGATCGGCACACCAGGCTTCCACCTCACCTGGGCACGGTCGGCGCTGTTCGCCAGCGCCCTGTGGGCCGACGCCGGCGGCAGCGCCGCACCGCGCAAAGTGGCCAACGCGGGAGGTCAGGTCGACTTCCGTTTCTCGACCCTGCACTGGTACGAGATGATGTTGTCGGTCGGCTACGCGCGCGGCTTCGAGCGCTCGCGCCCGGCCCGTAACGAATGGATGCTGTCGCTGAAGGTTCTTTAGCCGCCCTGCGTCGATGCCGACCGCCCTGCTGATGCCGATCATCGTCGCCCTGCTGCCAGTGCTGGCCCTGCTGGCGGCGCTACAGCTGCTCGACAGCTACAAGCTGCTCAAGCTGCGCGTGCTGCTGGCCACGATGGCGGCAGGCGTCCTGGCCGCCGGCATCAGCTATGTCCTCAACGGCCAGTTGCTCGGCCACTTCGACATCGACATCGGCCGCTTCTCTCGCACCGTCTCGCCGGTGACGGAAGAATTGCTCAAGGGCGCCTTGATCGTGGCCCTGATCCGCAGCCACCGCATCGGCTTCCTGGTCGACGCGGCGATCGTCGGCTTTGCCGTCGGCACCGGCTTCGCCCTCGTCGAGAACCTCCACTTCCTTAGCCTGATTCCCAACGCCTCGATGGCCACCTGGGTGGTGCGCGGCTTCGGCACCGCAATCATGCACGGCGGCACCACCGCCGTCTTCGCCATCTTGAGCCTGGCGCTGCTCGAGCGTTGGGGCGCCAACAGCCTGCGCGCCCTGCTGCCGGGCTTGGTGCTCGCGATGCTGTTGCATGCGGCCTTCAACCACTTGAGTCACGCGCCGCAGCTGGCCACGCTGACGGTGATGATCGCGGTACCGCTGTTGATGACTGCGGCGTTCCAGCGCAGTGAAACCGCCACGCGCGACTGGCTCGGCACCGGCTTCGACTCCGACGTGCAGATGCTCGAGTTGATCAACGCCGGCGGCATCGCCGAGTCACCGGTCGGCCGCTATCTGCATACGCTGCGTGACCGCTTCGCCGGCCCGCTGCTGGCCGACGTGCTGTGCTACCTGCGCGTCTACACCGAACTGTCGCTGCGCGCCAAGGGCCTGCTGATGATGCGCGAGAACGGCTTCGAGACCGTGCTCGACGAAGAAGCCAAGGCCAGCCTGGCCGAACTGCGCTACCTCGAGGGCAGCATCGGCAAGACGGGTGTGCGAGCGCTGCAGCCGCTGCTGCCGATGAGCCCGAAGGACCTCTGGCAGCTCTATCGGATCAAACAGGGTTAAGGGGCAAGCGCTCTGATGCAGCGGCTGTGCTGTCAACTCGGCGCCGAAGCACCACGGCCGAGAAGGTGTTGAACCTTATCGCGCAATGCGGGCAAGTCCTGTTCAACCATCGACCAGACCGCGTCGAGGTCGACGCTGAAATAGCCGTGAATCAGGCGATCACGCGCGCCGGCGATCGAGCGCCACGGAACTGAAGGCTCACTGCCAACGAGTGCCGGGCTGAGGTTCTTGACCGCCTCCCCAACGATAGAGAGCTGACGCACCACCGCGCTCTGCGTCTTGCGATCAGCCATGAAGCCAGCTCGGCCGTCGGCCGTGAAGCTCTCGATGTCAGCGATTGCCCCGAGGATGTGCGCCAGAAAAAGCCCGTCGCGCTCGGTCATAGCGGGCGCGCCTCGGCCAGGATGCGGTCTCTCAGCGCCGGGTGCAGTTCGCGCTCTGTGCAAAGGTCGACCTTCATACCGAGCATGTCTGCAATGTCGAGTTGCAGACCGACGATGTTCAACAACGAAGTTCCCGCGGGCATGTCGACGAGGAGGTCAACATCGCTGCCTTCGCGATCCAGGCCCTTGGCCACCGACCCGAACACGCGCACACGCTTCGCGCCGCTCGCTGCAGCGAGGGCAAGGATCCGATCACGCTGCGAGGCGAGAGCTTGGGAGGGGCGCATGGGCCAATTCTGCCGCATTGCCCATGCGACCACACAGGTGCTAGACGCTCTGGCTGCGCGGCGTCGCTTTGAACAAAGCTTCCACCAGCGCATCGACGCGGATCGGCTTGGTCACGTAGTCGTCCATCCCCGCGGCCAGGCACATCTCCCGGTCGCCCTGCATCGCATTGGCCGTCATGGCGATGATGCGCGGGCGCTCGGCGCCGTTGGCGACGATGCGGCGCGAGGCTTCCAGGCCGTCCATCTCCGGCATCTGCACGTCCATCAGCACGACGTCGTAGGTCTGGCGCGCGACGCTTTCCACCGCCTCGATGCCGTTGCTGGCCAGATCGGCGCGGTAGCCCATCTGCTGCAACAGGCGCATCGCCAGTTTCTGGTTCACCACGTTGTCTTCGGCCAGCAGGATGCGCAGCGGGTGGCGCGCGGCCATCTGCGCGTCCATCTTCGGCTTGGCCGCCGGCTGGGGCACCCGCGGCGCGAGGTCATGGGCCAGCAAGGTGACCAGGGTGTCGAACAGCTGGCTCTGGCGCAGCGGCTTGGCCAGCGTGGCCGCAAACACACTGCCCTGCTCTTCGCGCCGGCCGAGCGACGAGAACAGCACCAGCGGCAGCGTGTGACCGGCTTCGCGGATCTTTGTGGCCAGCGTCGAGCCGTCCATGCCGGGCATGTGCATGTCCAGGATGGCCAGATCGTAGGCCTCGGCCTTGAGCATCTGCAGGGCCTGCTCGGGGGCCTCGGTGTCCTGCACCACCATGCCCCACTTGGCGGCCTGCAGCGCCAGGATGCGGCGATTGGTGGCGTTGTCGTCCACCACCAGGATGCGCTTGCCCTTGAGGGCCGGTTGCGCACCGAGGAAGTCGCGCCGCGTGCCTTGCGGCAAGGCCGCCGGCGTGGCGCGCATCGTGAAATGAAAGCTGCTTCCCTGCCCTGGGCCGGCGCTCTCGGCCCACATCGTGCCGCCCATCAGTTCGGCCAGCAGCTTGCTGATGGCCAGGCCCAGACCGGTGCCGCCGTACTTGCGCGTCGTGGTGCTGTCGGCTTGGCTGAACTTCTGGAACAGACGGCTCAAGCCCACTTCGGTGAGGCCGATGCCGGTGTCGCGCACCGTGAAGTGCAACAGGTCACCCGACTCGCCCCGTTCACGACGCAGCGTGAGCACGACCTCGCCCTGCTCGGTGAACTTGACGGCATTGCTCAGCAGGTTGAGCAGGATCTGGCGCAGCCGGGTGACGTCGCCGTTGAGGGCCGCGGGCACCTCGCCTTCGCCGCTGCCCTCGAAAACATAGGCAATGTCGAGGTGCTTCTCGGCCGCGCGCCCGGCGATCAGGTCCATCGCCGATTCGACGCATTCACGCAGGTCGAACGGATGCGCCTCGATGTCCATCCGCCCGGCTTCGATCTTCGAGAAATCGAGGATGTCGTTGATGATCGTCAGCAGCGCGTCGCCGCTGTCGCGGATGGTTCCGGCGTAGTCGCGCTGCTCATCGCTGAGCGGCGTGTCGAGCAAGAGGCCGCTCATGCCGATCACCGCATTCATTGGCGTGCGGATCTCGTGGCTCATCGTCGCCAGGAAACTGCTCTTGGCCTCGTTGGCGCCTTCGGCGGCGGCACGGGCCTCCTGTGCTTCCTTGAACAGGCGCGCGTTCTGGATAGCGATCACGGCCTGGTCGGCAAATGTGGCCAGCAGCGCCGATTCCTTGTCGCTGAACGGCCGGGGCGGAACGCGCGACACGTGGATGGTGCCTATGCCCTTGCCCTCCCACAGCATGGGCGCGATCAGCATCGAGAAGTTGCCGATATCGCGGCCCATTTGGCGCATGCTGTCGGGCACGCCGGGGCCGTTCACCATGTCGGGGTAGTGGATGACGCGGCGCTTGCGGATCGGGTAGGCCTGGTAGGACTGTTCGAGTGGTCGTGGGAAACCCTGGTTCAGCCGTGCCCAGGCGGCGTCCCGCGTGTGTACGCCCAGCTCGGGTGGCGTTGCCATCGATGCGTGCGACACCTGGCCGTCGGCGCTCACCAGAGAAATCACCACCAGGTCGCCGCTGAACAACTGCTGGCAAGCATTGCAGATGGCCTCGAACACCGGCGCGGTGTCGGCCACCGAGTTGCTGATGACCTTGAGCACCTCGCCCGAAGTGCGCTGCTGCTCGAGCGCCTCCTTGGTTTCGTTGAACAGCCGCGCGTTCTGGATCGCGATCACGGCCTGGTCGGCGAAGGTCTTGAGCAGCGCCTGCTCCTTCTCGGTGAAGCCGCCCAACTCCATGCGTATCACCGCGATGCTGCCGATGCCGCGCTCCCCCTGCATCAGCGGCGCCATCATTTGCGAGTAGTTCCTGCCCATACCCTGTGCCCCGACACGAACACCCGTGGGCACGTCGTCACCATGGAGCACATCGGCGAAGTTGAGCACCCGGCCGCTGGAGATAGCCAAGGCCGTGCCGGTGCTTTCCAAGGGCATGGGATAGAAGGATGCGCTCGCCTCCCTCATCGCCTCTAAGTCCGGCTGGGTCCAACCGGGTCGGTCCGCCCGCCCGATGGCCAGGGACGCGCCAAGGTGCAGGCGGCCGTCATCGCCCACCAGATTGACGAACATGGCCCCGGCAGGAATCAGGCGGCTGCAGCTGTCGAGAATCTTGTCTAGCACCGGCTGGGCGTCGGATACCGAACTGCTGATGACCTGCAGCACCTCGGCGGTCGCGGTCTGGCGTTCGAGCGCTTCCTTGGTCTCGTTGAACAGCCGCGCGTTCTGGATCGCGATCACGGCCTGGTCGGCGAAGGTCTTGAGCAGCCCGGCATCCTTCTCCGAGAACGCAGCGAGCCGCTGGCTACCGACGTAGATGGCGCCGATGCCGCGCTCGTTCCAAAGCAGGGGCGCGGTGAGGTAGGAGCGCGCGCCCTTGTCGTACGCTGAGCGGATGGCCAGATACGGGCCGTCCACATGCAAACCCATGTCGGGCATATAGACCGCCCGCCGTTCTCGCACGGCCAGGCCGGTGAGCGTGGCATCGAGTGGCAGCGCGCCGAGGCTGCGCATCGAGCCGCTGTGCGGGCCGCGGTCGAAGGCCAGCTGCACCCCGCCATGTTCGTCCAGCAGGTCGATGCCATAGCTGTCGGCGTTGAACAGGTGCCGGCAGCTGTCGAGGATCTTGTCGAACACCGGCTGCGCATCGGCCACCGATTGGCTGATGACCTGCAGCACCTCCGCACTGGCGGTCTGTTGCTCCAGCGCCTCCTTGGTCTCATTGAATAAGCGCACGTTCTCGACCGCCACGACCGCCTGGCGCGCGAATGTCTGCAACAGCGCGACTTCCTTGTCGGCGTACAGCCCCGTCTCGGCGCGGCTAACGGTGATTGCGCCGATCATCTGTTGGTCGCGCATCATCGGAACGCTCAAGCAACTGCGAAACCCCGCCAGCTCGCTAGCACGCTTGAACGCTGGCGCATACTCATCGTCGGACAGGGCCAGCAGGTCGGCCACATTAACGACGTCGCGTTGGCGAATCGCGCGTGCGGCGATCGTCGTACTGCCCTGCAGCGGCTGCGGCCAAGCTGCCCGCAGCGCGGCAGTACCAGCCTGGTTGACGCCGTGCAGGCTGACCAGGTGAAGTTGCTCACCTTCCAAACGCGTGACCAGGCAATTGCGCGCCGCCGTCAATGCGGTTGCCCGCTCGGCAATGATGTCGAACACGGGCTGAACGTCGGTCGGCGATTCGCTGATCACCTGCAGCACGTCGGAGGTGGCCGTCTGCCGCGCCAACGTTTCCTGTGTCTCGTTGAACAGACGCGCGTTTTCGATCGCAATCACGGCCTGGTCGGCGAAGGTCTGCGCCAGCGCAAGCTCCTGGGCATCGAACTCGCCCGCGGCCGCGCGCAGGATCGCCAGGCAGCCGACCGCCTGGCCCTCGCGCAGCAAGGGCACGAAGAGCGCCGAGTGGTAACCCAGGGCTAGCGCCAGTTGCGGCATGCGCGGAAAGCGCGACGCGGCCTCGACCGTGTCGGCCACGGCGATCAAATGCGAATCGAGGATGCACGAGCCGGCACCACTGCCGTGGTCGAGTGGCCAAGGCTCGAGAAACCCGCCTTTAACCAGATCCTTGCCGTCGCTGGCGAAGGCGACGCTTTCGATCATGTTGCCGCGCGGCATCGCCAGCGCCACCGCCCTGCCGGCAAACAGCCGCCGGCAACTCTGCACGATGGCATCGAACACGGGCTGCGTGTCGGTGACCGATCTGCTGATCACGCGCAGGATCTCGGCGGTCGCTGTCTGCTGCTCCAGCGCTTCCTTGGTCTCGTTGAACAGGTGTGCGTTCTGGATTGCGACCACCGCCTGATCGGCGAAGGTCTTCATCAGCGCGATCTCCTTGTCGGAAAACGGCCGGGGCGGCTGGCGCATCACGCTCAGCGAGCCGATGCCACGCTGCTCCCAGAACATCGGGACGTAGACGCACGAACAATTGCCGTTCTCGTCGGTAAACGTGCGCAGCCACGACGGCGCGTCGGTCGCCCCGCGGGCGTCGGGCACATGGACAGGCCGGCGGTCCCGCAGTGCGCGGCCGGTGAAGGTGTCGTCCAGGCGCAGCGGCGGCATTTGCGCTGCACGCAGCATCGTCTTGCCGCGTGCCCCGCCCACGCGCACCAGGCCGTCGTCACCGACCAGCACGATGGCGATCTCCTCGGCGTCGAACAGGCGCTGGCAGCTGTCGAGGATCTTCTCGAACACCGGCGCGGTG
>JANNFB010000043.1:0-5011 GCA_031379365.1 Burkholderiales bacterium | reverse complement strand
CCGGGACCCGGCAGCGTGGCGCTCCGCCAAAAGCCGCAAAAACCCGACCCCCCAGCGGCAGCCCACTGACTCGCCCACCCGCTGGCGTCAAGCGCCGCAAAGCCACCCCGGCAGCGTGGCACACCACCCTGTCAGCCGCGTCCTACCGCCGCTCGCTGCGTCGCCCGACAGCACGGTGAGCCGGGCGCCTATCGCCGCGGCCTGTGCGAGCCTGCAAACTGCCCTCTCCGCTGAAAACGACAGCCCCCTCAGGAGTCCCGCCATGCTGCACTACGCCGTCGTCTTTTTCGTCCTCGCGCTGATCGCAGCCCTGTTCGGCTTCGCCGGCATTGCCGCCAGCGCCGTGGGCATCGGCAAGTTCCTCTTCGTCGTCTTTGCCGTCCTGGCCGTGGCCAGTTTCCTGTACGGGCTCATCAAGAAGAGTTGATGCCGCCCTGCGCCGCTTCCTGCTTTCGTTGACACCTCCGTTGACGCCGCCTTTACCCACCCACCAAGGAATTCTGATGATCACCAACAAGCCCTTCGAACAAAGTAACAGCCTCGCCGAACAAGCCTCCCACACGGCTGACGGCGCCATCCGCTCGTCCCAGCGCCTGGCCAATGAAGCGATCGACAGCCTGGCCGACAGCGCACAAGGCTTGCGCAATGAAGTCGCGCCGCTGATCAGCCGTGCCAGTGACCAGGCCAGCGCCTTGACACAGCGCGGCGTGAACGCCGTGCGCGAAAGCTCGCAGCACCTGCGCGACACAGCGCAACGCGCCAGCGACAGCACGGTCATGTACATCAAGGACGAACCGCTCAAGTCCATGTTGATCGCGGCGGCCACCGGCGCGGCCCTGATGGCCCTGGTGGGCATGCTGAGCCGCTCGCGCAATCACCATTGATTGCCGGTCCCGGCGGCCGCGTGCGCGGCCGCCCACCGGATTCGACCATGCACCCCCTGCTCCACCTCATCGCGATGCGGCCGCAGTTGTTGGCCGACCATGCCGAAGCCTACGCCGGGCTGGTGGCGGCAGAGATTCCGCGCGTGTCGAGCGCTTTCAAACGCAAGCTCCTGCTCAACGCGCTGGCCCTGATCGGCCTGCTCGTGGGGCTGACCTTGGCCGGCGTGGCGCTGATGCTGTGGGCCCTGAACCCGAACCTGGCCTGGCCAGCCGCATGGCCCTTGCTCGTCGTGCCCCTGGTGCCGACTGGCGCGGCGCTCGCCTGCCTGATCGCGGCGCAAGCCCGCAGCGAACGCGCGGCCTTCGCCGATGTGCGCAGCCAGGCCACGGCCGACATGGCAATGTTGCGCGAAGTGGCCGCGTTGTGAGCGCCGTCCTGCCGTCACCGGCCGAGCGCGTGGCGCTGTCGCGCGAGCGCCTGCGCCAGGCGATGCATGCCGCGGTGGCGCCGCACCAGCCGGCCAGGGATCCCGTGACCGGCGCGCCGCAGCGCGTGCCCTGGCTCGACCGATTGAAGGCGATTCCAGGCGCCGCGATCGTCGTCGATGCGATCACGCAGTGGTGGGCAAGGCACCCCGCGCGTGTCGCCGTGGGCGTGGCCAGCCACTCGGCCGACGCGATGCTGCGGCCGATCGCACAACGCCATCCGCTGGCGCTGGTCTTCGGCGCCCTGGCCCTCGGGGCCGTGGTCGCCTGGAGCCGGCCCTGGCGCTGGGGCCTCAAACCAGCGCTGTTTGCGGGTCTGCTGCCACAGCTGCTGCTGTCGGCACTGAAGCAGCCAGCACCGCCCCCCGATCGCTAGGCCAGTGCCGAGTGGTCGGCTGGCCCGGCTTGGCGCGTGTCTCACGCGTTGGCGTTCAACGGCCTCCATCTGACTGTTGCAGATCGGCCCGTTGCGGACGTTTGCATTCGCGTGCGAGCGACTGCGCGGGATCAGGCCGACGGGGCGCTCTGCTCCGCGAATGTCCCCCGAGTCGGGCTGCGCCCGCCTCTCCTCCTTGATTTCGCTGCGCAGAGCACCCCGCCGTCCTGATCTGGTGAGTGCGGGCTGTTCTCGGGCGGAGGGGCACCGAAGCCTGAGGCTGGGGCTGCCGGGTGCCCGCCGCAGCGAAATCAAGGGGGAGCCCTGGGCGCAGCCCGGAGCGGAGGACATTCGCGGAGGCGGGCGCCCGGCAGCCCTGGCCGGCGCGACCCACGAATGCGCAGGAACAAACGTCCGCAATGGGCCGCGAGCCGCCGCTCGTTCTCATGCGATTGAACGCGATTCGGTATCAGGCGCTTTGTTCGATCGGCTGGGCGCTGGTGACTTCCACGCCGATGCCGCGATAGCCGGTGTAGCGGCTGGATTCGCCGAACATCGGCTCGCCGCTGACACGGAACTGGCGCTGCGAGCCGTCGGCAGCCAGGCGGCTGAAGGCGAAGTTCAGAAACGGCTGGCGTGCCGCGATCTTGGCCTGCAGCGAGGCCCGCTCGGCCTGATGCCAACCATTGCTGTCGTGATCGCCGGCTCGGCCCAGGAAGGCACTGAAACCCAGACCCAGCATCTCCGAGACCGGGCCCGACACATGCGTGAACGCGCCGGTGTCGTCTTGCTCCCAGTACCAGTCGGAGGCCAGCTCCGTCAGGCCGCGAAAGCGGGCTTCGCTGGCGCTCAACGCGGCGGTTCGTTCCTGCACCACCTGCTCCAGCCGCTGGCTGTGGTCTTGCAGTTTCTTGTGCAGCAGGCGCACTTCCAGCATGTTGTGGATGCGGGTCTTGACTTCGAGCAGGTCAAAGGGCTTGCTGATGAAATCCTTCGCGCCGGCCTGCAAGGCGCGCAGCTTGTGGCCCGGCTCGGCCGTGAGCACGATGACGGGAAGATAGCTGTCGGCGGCGTCGGTTTGCAGCGCCTGCATCACCGCAAAGCCGTCCATACCGGGCATCTTCAGGTCGAGCAGGATCAGGTCATAACCCTGCGCGCGGTGCAGCGCGGCCACTTCGTGTGGGTCCATCGTCGCACTGGTGTTGGTGTAGCCCGACTCACGCAGCATCCTCTCCAGCAGTTCCACGTTGGCAGCCTGATCATCGACGATCAGGATGCTGGCGTTGAAGAATTCTTCGGCGCTGACCATCAGGCAGACTCCATGGCGCTGGCGCGCGGTGAACGGATCGACGCAAGTTGGAAGGCACTGTCCAGCGTGTCCATCAGCTCCTTGACCCGGATCGGTTTGGTGAGGTAGCGAAAGAAGCCAGCCTCGAGGCCCTTCTCGATGTCCCTGGGCATGGCGTTGGCGCTGAGGGCAATCACGGGAATCGCGGCCGTCAACGGGTCTGCCGCCAGCAGGCCCAAGGCCTGGATGCCGCTGATGCGGGGCAGGTTGATGTCCATCAGGATCGCATCCGGAAGCGCGCTGCGCGCGATTTCCATGCCGCTGATGCCGTCGCGCGCGCTCAGCAAGCGAATCTCGGGCCGGCGTGCGATGAGCTTCTCGATCAGCGTCAGGTTGGCCAGGTTGTCCTCGACGCAGAGCAAGGTGTAGCCCTGCAGGCTGGGCTCAGGCAGGCCGACGTGTGGCGCCGCTGCGTCCCCATCGACGGCCTCGCCAATCAAAGAGGGCGCGGCGCAGGTGTTGAGTTCGACCCAGAACACGCTGCCCACCCCGACCGTGCTTTGGGCACCGATTGCGCCGTCCATCAGTTCGGCCAGGCGCTTGCTCACCACCAGGCCGATGCCGGTGCCCTCGGTTTCGCCGCCTTCTTGGCCAAGGCGGTTGAAGGGCTGAAAGAGTTGAGTCAGGTCTTCCGGCAACAAGCCCTTGCCGGTGTCATGCACGCTGATGCGGATGCGCTGCGCCGTCGTCGCGCTGAACTTCACTTCAACCTTGCCGCCGGGGCGGTTGTACTTGATCGCGTTGGACAGCAGGTTGATGAAGACCTGCTTGGTTCGCGTGCGATCGGCGTTGACGAAGCAGGGGCGCTCGAACCGCGGGAAGGTGATCTGGATGCCACTTCGTTGCGCCTGCGGCTCGATCATGGCGGCGCAATCGCTCAACACCTCGCCCAAGGACAGCGGCTCCAGCGACAGCGCGAGCTTGCCCGACTCGATCAAGGCGAGATCGAGAATTTCGTTGATCAGCTCCAGCAGGTACCACCCGGCCTGGAGAATCTGGTCGACGCTGGCCTTCTGGCCAGGCGTGGGCACCGGGTCGCCCGATTCGATCAATTGGGCAAAACCGAGAATCGCATTCAACGGCGAGCGCAGCTCGTGGCTCATGCTGGACAGGAAGTCGGACTTCGCCAGGCTGGCCTTCTCGGCCGTCAACTTGGCGCTCTCCAGCGCCACGTTGGTTTCGCGCAGCGCCTGGTCGAGCAACTGGCGCTCCGTCACATCGCGCGCGGCGGCAAACACGCCTTGCAGATTGCGGTCGCGGTCGTAGAAGGTGGTGGCGTTGTACGAGACCACCGTTTCCCGGCCATCTCGGGCGCGCGCGGTGAGCTCGTAGTTGGTGACCTTGTTTTCGCCCAGCACGCGCTTGATGCCCGCCTCGGCGCGTTGCGGGTCGGTGAAGTAGCTTTTGAACGGCGCCCCGATCAGCTCGTCGCGCGTGCAGCCGGTCAGCGCCTCCATCTGCTTGTTGACATCGGAAATGATGCCCGCCGGATCGGTCGTCATCAGCGCGTCGATGTTCGATTCGATCAGCGAGCGGGTGTAGAACTGCTGGTCGCGCAGGCGCTGGTCGAGCTTCTGCTGTTCGGCCTCCACCTGTTTGCGCGCCGTGTTGTCGGTGCCGATCAGCAGGTAGCCGATGATGTCGGTCTGCGCGTCGCGCAGCGCCGTCACAGAAACCACGGCCGGGAAGCGGCTGCCGTCCTTTCGGAAGTAGGTCAGCTCGTAGATGTCTTCGATGCCGCGCGAGGCCTTGAACACCAGGGCCTCGAAACCCGGTGTGATCGGGGTGCCCAGTTCGGCGCTCAAGGCGGCGGCGCGCGCGATGACCTCCTGCGGGTCGGAGATGTCGGCGGGGGTGATCTTGTTCATCACGTCGGCGGCGGCGTAGCCCAGCATGCGTTCCGCGCCGACGTTGAAG
>JANNFB010000323.1:0-3251 GCA_031379365.1 Burkholderiales bacterium | reverse complement strand
TCTGTCGCCGCCAAGTCGGGCGGCAAGATCAAGGTGCAGTTGTTCTACAACTCGTCGCTCGGCACCGACCAGGCCGTCACCACCTCGATCCAGGGCGGCACGGTGGAGATGGCGGTGATGAACTCCGGCATCCTGGCCAGCCTGGCCAAAGAACTGGCGATCTTCGACTTCCCCTTCCTGTTCGCCAACGAGAAAGAGTCCGACGCCATCGTCGACGGTCCGGTGGGCAAGAAGATGCACAAGCTGCTCGAAGAGAAGGGCGTCGTCGGCTTGGCCTACTGGGAGCTGGGTTACCGCCAGATGACCAACAGCAAGCGCCCGCTGAACAAGGTGGAGGACATCGACGGCCTCAAGCTGCGCGTGATTCCCAACCCGATCAACGTCGACTGGGTCAAGGCCCTGGGCGCCAACCCGACGCCGATGCCCTTCGCCGAGGTCTATGGCGGCCTGGAAAGCAAGGCTATCGACGGCCAGGAGAACCCGCTGGCCGTGATCGCTGGCAACAAGTTCTGGGAAGTGCAGAAGTACGTGGCCCTGACCAACCACCAGTACAACCCGCAGTCGGTGATCTTCAGCAAGAAGGTCTGGGACACGCTGTCGCCGGCCGAGAAAAAGATCATCGACGACAGCGCCGATGAAGCGACCAAGATGCAGCGCGAGCAGTCGCGCGCCGCGGTGGCCGCCAACCTCGAGCTGCTCAAGAAGAACGGCATGGTGGTCACGAGCTTCGCGCCGGCCGAAGTGGCCAAGCTGCGCGAGAAGATGAAGCCGGTGATCGACAAGTACACCGTCAACGTCGGCGAGGGCCTGGTCAAGGAGGTCTACGCCGAGCTGGCCAAGCTGAGGAAATGATCCCCCCCGAAGCGCCTTCGGCGCCTCCCCCCCAGGGGGGGCGCCGCCAGCGGCCCGGCCAAGCCGGCTCCGCGGCGTCCGCTGGGCAGCGAATGCGCGAGCGGCTGCCTGCATGACTGACGACGGCAAACTGCTGGTCGGCCTGATCGGCGCTGGCATCGGGCGCTCACTGACGCCGGCCATGCAGGAGGCGGAGGCCGCCGCGCAGGGCCTGCGCCTGCATTACCAGTTGATCGATCTGGACCGCAGCGGGCGGGGCGTGGAGGCCCTGCCGATGTTGATCGAGGCGGCGCAGGCGATGGGCTTCGCCGGCCTGAACATCACCTACCCATGCAAGCAGGCGGTGGTCCCGCTGCTCGACGCGCTGTCAGACGAGGCCCGCGCGATGGGCGCCGTCAACACCGTTGTGTTCGAAGGCGGCAAAACCACGGGTCACAACACCGACGGCGCGGGCTGGCGCTGGGGCTTCGAGCGCGCGCTTCCCGATGCCGACTTGTCGCGCGTGGTCCTGCTCGGTGCCGGTGGCGCCGGCTCGGCGATCGCGCACTCGGTGTGCCGAATGCGAGCCGATGCGCTCGTCGTCGTTGACAGCGACAACGCTCGCGCGGGAGCGCTGGTGGCGGAACTGACGCGCCAGTACGGTGGCGTGCGCGTCAGCGCGGGCACCGACGCTGCGGCTGCACTGCAAGGTGCCAGCGGCTTGATCCATGCCACCCCGACTGGCATGGACAAGCTGCCCGGCCTGCCCCTGCCGGCCGCGCTGCTGCGCCCGGCGCTGTGGGTCGCCGAGATTGTTTACTTTCCCCTCGAGACGGCGCTCCTGAAGGCCGCGCGCAATGTCGGCTGCCGCGTCGTCGACGGCGGCACCATGGCCGTGGGCCAGGCCCTCGGCGCTTTCGAGCTGTTCACCGGCCGCATCGCCGACGCCGCGCGCATCGACGCGCACTTCCGCCACCTCGTCCGGACCCGGACATGACTGCTCTGCTGGAACGCGAAACCCGTGTCGAGGTACCCAACCCCTTGGGCATCGACGGCATCGAATTCATCGAGTACGCCACGCCGCGTCCGCAGGCGCTGGGCCAGGTGCTGGAGGCGATGGGTTTCCGGCCCGTCGCCCGACACCGGTCGCGCGAGGTCATGTTGTACCGGCAGGGGAGCATGAACATCGTCGTCAATGGTCATGACTTGGGGCCTGGCGGCGCTCGAGCGCCCCAGATCGCCGCGATCGCCCTGCGTGTGCGTGACGCCGGCGCGGCGTGGCAGCGCGTAGTCGAGCTCGGCGGCTGGCCGGTGCCCGTCAAGGTGCAGCCGATGGAGCTGCACATCCCGGGTGTGCATGGCGCCGGCGCCAGCCGCATCTACTTCATCGACCGCTGGCGCGAGTTCTCGATCTATGACGTCGACTTCGTGCCGATCCCCACCGTCGAGACGCAGGTGCCGACGGCGGCCGGCCTGCACTGGTTCGGCGTCGTGCAGTACGTTGGCACCGAGCGCAGTGCCGACTGGTGCGCGTTCTACACCGCGCTGTTCGGTTTCACGGAGTTGCCTGCTGACGAGCGCTTCGGCATCCTGCCGCGCGGCCGCATCCTGGCCAGCCCCTGCGGCAGCTTTTACCTGCAATTGATCGAGCCCGACAGCCTGGTCGTCGACGACACTGGCGAGCGCCTGCAGCGCGTGGCCTTCGGTGCGCCCGACGTGCCAGCGGCTGCGAAGGCCCTGCGCGGCCGCGGCGTCGATTTCGTCGAGACCGACAGCCTGCACACCGAAGTGCGCGGCGCGCTGACACGACCGCAACTCGGCGGCGTGATGTTCGAGCTGGTCCACCACTGAAATGGCGCCCCCAAGCTCGCTCGCGCTCGCTACCCCCCGAGGGGGCCGCCCGCCGACGGACCGGCAAAGCCGGATCCGTGGCGGGAAGCTGGGTTCGGCGTGACAGACATGCGGTCTACTGAGTACATCGCCGACTTCGGCATGGACAGCATCTCACTGGCCGGGCCGCTGGCGGCCAAGCTGCGCGCCATCCGCGAGGCCGGCTTCGGCCAGGTGATGCTGGCCGCGCGCGACCTCGTCGGCCACGCCGACGGCTGGCAGGCGGCGGTGGCCGAAGTGAAGGCCAGCGGGCTGCGCGTCACCGGCTTTCAGGTGTTGCGTGACTTCGAAGGCCTGGCTGGCCACTTGCACGAGTACAAGGTCGACATCGCGCGCTCCATGATCGAGATGTGCGCCGCGCTCGGCAGCCCGGTGCTGCTGGCGTGTTCGTCCACCAGCCGCCACGCCGCGGCTGACGAGGAGGGCATCGCACGCGACTTGCGCAAGCTGGCCATGATGGCGCTGCCCTTCGGCATCCGCGTGGCCTTCGAGGGCCTGTCGTGGGGGCGCCATATCAATGACTGCGTCGG
>JANNFB010000344.1:0-4486 GCA_031379365.1 Burkholderiales bacterium | reverse complement strand
CTTTTTGGCCGGAGCCTTCTTCGCAGTTGCCATGTCAATTTCTCCATCAAGGATGTTGTTGATGTGCCGGGTGTGGGCGAGAGCCGCATGAGCTCTCATTTTTCACAGGCACCCTGCGGCGCGAATAGTACTGCGCGAAACAACGCTCGCAAAGCGTTTTTCCCTCTGAGAAGCGCCTTTTTTCCCTCGGCGGGCTCTGTTTTGTCTCACGCCGACATCACTGCGGGCTCGGCACATCGATCTTCGGTGCGGTGCGCAGGCTCCAGACCATGGTCACGGCGAGGATCAACACGACCACGCCGAGCGAAATCGCCACCGGAATCTTGATTACGTCGATCAGCATCATCTTCGTTCCAATGAAGACCAGCACCACCGCCAAGCCGTAGCTCAGCAGGTGGAACTTGGCAGCCACCGCGGCGAGCAGGAAGTACATCGCGCGCAGGCCCAGGATGGCGAAGATGTTCGAGGTCAGCACGATGAAGGGGTCGTCGGTGATGGCGAAGATGGCCGGGATCGAGTCGACCGCGAAGATCACGTCGGTCATGGCCACCAGCGCAATCACCAGCAGCAAGGGCGTGGCGATGCGCTTGCCGTTTTCGACAGTGAAGAACTTCTCGCCGTCGAAGTCCTTGCTCACCGGGACCCAGCGCCGCAGCAGCTTCAGGGCCGGGTTGCTCTCGAGATCGGGCTCCTTGCCGGCGGCCCACCACATCTTGACGCCGGTGAGAAACAGGAAGGCTCCGAACAGGTACAGCACCCAGTGGAACTGCGAGATCAGCCAGGCGCCCACCAGGATCATCACCGTGCGCAAGACGATGGCGCCGATGATGCCGATCATCAGCACCCGCTTCTGAAACTCTGCCGGCACCGCGAAGTAGGTGAAGATCATCAGGAAGACGAAGATGTTGTCGACCGCCAGGCTCTTCTCGATCAGGTAGCCGGTCAGGAACTCCATCGACTTGGTGGTCGCCAGCTCGCTGCCGTGCTCGCGGTAGATGGCCCACCAGAACAGGCCGTTGAAGGCCAGCGACAGCATCACCCAGAGAATCGACCAGTTCGCGGCTTCCTTCACCGAGACGCTGTGGGCGCCCTGTTTTCTCAGCACGACGAAGTCGATGAACAGTGCCACCAGCACCGATGCGACGAAGAAGATCCAAAGCCAGGCAGGCGCAATCGTGTCCATGGGGACTCCCAAAAAGTTGGAGAAGACGAAGCGCCGAGAGGTCTTGCAAGGGAGGCGGGGAGCTTCCTGCGGGCCCGGGAGGCTGGCAGGCGCCAGGCTCCGTATTGACGGGACCGCGGCAGCGCGAGACGCTGCGAGCTACTCCCCTCTCGACGGCGCGATTGTGGCGGGCCGGGCCATGCCCCTGAAAACCCTGCGGGCATTGGCCAGACGAAGCCAGGCGACCGGCGGGCGGGCAGACGCGCTAAGCTGCGGCCCATGAAGCTCATCGTCCGCTGGCTCTTGCTCGCCGCCGCCCTGCTGTTGGTGGCCTACCTCTACCCTGGCGTCACCATCACCAGCTTCGCCTCGGCGCTGATCGCGGCCTTTGTGCTGGGCCTGCTCAACACGGTCGTGCGACCGCTGTTGGTGCTGCTCACGCTGCCGGTGACGCTGCTCACGCTGGGCCTGTTCTTGTTCGTCATCAACGCCCTGATGTTCTGGGCCGCGGCCAGCCTGCTGGCGGGCTTCAATGTGAGCGGCTTCACGGCGGCCCTGATCGGTTCGGTGATCTACAGCCTTTGCGGCATGGTCATCGACGTGGCCGTCGAGCGGCTTTTCAGCCGCAGCTGACGGCGGCGGCTGCGGCGACTACTGCGGCGGTTCCTGCCGCCCGCGCTCGCCGCGCGCTTCGGCCAGCTGGGCGCGGCGCAGCGCCATCAGGTCGCGCAAGCGGGTGTCGATGATCGACGCCTCGATGAAGTCGGGCGCGGCGGTCGAGCTGCGGGCTGCCCGTTGTGCGGCGCGCAGGCGGTCCATCGCGCCGTTGATGTCACCCAGCGCCGCGCGGGTCTCGGCCTCGGCACGCAAGGAGCGCAGGCGCAGGCCGAGCCCATCGGCGCATTGCGCCAAGAGGGCCCAGGCACCGGCGTCGGCTCGGTGCTCGGCCACCCAGGTTTGCAGAGCCTCGGTGTGGTCGCGCAGGGCGGTGGCGCTGCCGCCGCCGCGGGCCGTCTCGAGCGCGGCCTGGGCGCGCGCCAGCAGCAAGGGGCGCACGGAGCCGGGTGGCCCGGGCGTCGGCACTGCGGCGAGCACCTGGGCGGCGCGGTCGCCCTGCCCGCTGGCTTGCAGCGTCTGCGCATGCACGAGGGCCAGCGCCTGAGCGGCACGCGGGTCGGTGGCGGCTGCGTTGCGGGTGAGTGGCAGGGCTGCCTCGATGGCGGCGCGTGCGCGCGCCGGCTCACCCAGTTGCAGCGAGGCCAAGGCGCTGGCGTAAAGCGCCACCCCGCGGTCGGGCGCCATGTTGGCGTCCTGGCCCTGCAGGCGGCGCAGGGTCGGCACGCTGCTGTCCATGAGCACGCGGGCGCGCGCTTGCATCAACTGGTGGTCGAGCGGTGACAGCGCCGACTGCCGCGGCCCCGGGGCCGCCTCGAAGCGGGTGCGCGCCTCGCCGATGCGCTCCACCGTGAGCGGGTGCGAGCGCAGGTAAGGGAAGGCGCCGTTGTCGTTCAGGCGCGCGGCGTACTCGAGCTTCTCGAACATGGCCGCCACGCCCACCGGCGCGAAGCCGGCGCCCGTGTGCACGCCCCAGCCGATGCGGTCGGCCTCGCGCTCCATGTCGCGCGAGAAGTTGAGTTGCCCCTGCACCATGGCGGCCTGGCTGCCGACGATGACGGCCTGGGTGGCGTCGCCGTTGCCGCTGCGGCTGGCGGCCAGCACCCCGAGCAGCAGCGCCGCCAGGCCGACCAGGGACTGTTTGCTCGAGCTGGCAATGCTGCGCGCGATGTGGCGCTGCGTCACGTGAGACATCTCGTGCGCCAGCACGGCGGCCAGCTCGTCGCGGCTGGCGGTCATCGCGATCAGGCCCAGGTGCACGCCGACAAAGCCGCCCGGCAGCGCAAAGGCATTCACCGAGCGGTCGCGCACCAGGAAGGTTTCCCAGGCCAGGCCGGTGTCGGTCTCGGCGGTGATGTCCCCGCGCTGGCGGGCCGCCACCCGCAGCGGCGCCCAGAGCGACTGCACGTAATCGACCAGCAGTGGATCGTCGAGGAAGTCGGGGTCACGGCGCAGCTCGGCCATGATCTGCTCGCCCAGGCGGCGCTCGACGCCGACCGTGAAGTCTTCGCCGGCGGCGTCGCCCAGTGCTGGCAAGCGAATGGCCGACGCGGCCGGCTGGCCCCATGTCGGCGCAGGGAGGGCGGTGGCCAGGGCCGCGGCGAGCATCAGGCGGGCGGGGAGTTTTTGCATGGGTGTGTGACTATCATGCACCGCCAAGGTTGCTGACACGTTTCTGTTGATGACATCTCCTTCTTCACCGCTCACCCACTTCGACGCCCAGGGCCAGGCGCACATGGTCGACGTCGGGGCCAAGGCGG
The DNA here is from genome assembly GCA_031379365.1 of Burkholderiales bacterium. Lineage (GTDB taxonomy): Bacteria > Pseudomonadota > Gammaproteobacteria > Burkholderiales > Burkholderiaceae_C > CADEEN01. Next base: position 949 of record JANNFB010000344.1, on the reverse strand, counting down.
CCACTCACCGGGTGGCCGTGGCCGGCGGCCAGATTCGCATGCAGCACGCCACTTACGAGCTGATTGCCGCGGGCGGGGCCAAGAAGGGCGATGTGATCGGCGTGGCGCGCATTGCGGCGATCCAGGCCGCCAAGCGCACCTCGGAATTGATCCCGCTCTGCCACCCGATCGCCCTGACCCGCGTGGCGGCCGAGTTCGCACTCGATGCCGCCTTGCCCGGCGTGCACTGCACCGTGACCGCCGAGACCACCGGGCCCACCGGCGTCGAGATGGAAGCGCTGACGGCCGTGCAGGTCGGCCTGCTGACGATCTACGACATGTGCAAGGCCGTTGACCGCGGCATGGTGATCGAGAACGTGCGCCTGCTCGAGAAGCGCGGTGGCAAATCGGGCGAATGGCGAGCCTAGGTTCGCAAAAACGCGTCCACGTCGACTGCGGCCTGTTTGAGGATGGCCCGTAGCGTTCCCTCCGGCATGTCGCCGCTGTGATTGGGAATCGTTGTGTAGCGGCCGGTGGCGGGGCTGAACCAAATCTCGTGGCTGCCGGCTGCTTGCCGATGAAACTCAAAGCCCAGCGTCTTGAGACGGCGCGCGATTTCGCGATAACGAAAGCCGCCGAGGCGGCCCATCACTGACCCACGATCAGCGGGTAGTCGAAGGAGTCACCCGCTGGGGCCAGATTGGAGGGTGTCGCCTGTGACTCGATCAGCCGACGGGCAACGTCACGGGCAATCTCGATCGTCTCCTGAATCGTGCGGCCTTGGGCGATGAGGCCCTGCACCTCATCACTTGTTGCGAGGTACACGCCTTCCGGTAGCTTCTCAATGTGAAGTTGAACGGTGAGCTCCATCGCGAACTTTCGGCAATGCTGACGAGCGCTGATCTTAAGGCTTGCTGTTGAAGTCGCGCCAGCTGTACAGGCGCGCCGGCGGCGCGCATTGGAAGGGTGC
>JANNFB010000213.1:0-9321 GCA_031379365.1 Burkholderiales bacterium | reverse complement strand
CAGCCGAGCATCGCAGGGCACCCGCAGCGCAGCGAAGGGCCAGCCGTTTGAGCTTCGCCCAGGCCGCGCCCGCCGCCTTGCTCGTGCCCACGCCAGCACGAAACAGCGGACGTACGTCAATGTCCGCAAAGGGCCGCAAGCAGACCTTCGTTCGGCAGGCAGGCTTGGCATGCCTTGCGTATCGCGCCAAGTGCGCAGGAGCAGTTGACATGACCAAGATCGGGCGCCGCGCCTATGCCGAGATGTTCGGCCCGACCACTGGCGACCGGGTGCGCCTGGCCGACACTGAACTGGTCATCGAAGTCGAACGCGACCTCACGGTCTATGGCGAGGAAGTGAAATTCGGCGGCGGCAAGACCATTCGTGACGGCATGGGACAAAGCCAGCGCGTCAACGGCCCGCACCAGAACGAAGCCTGTGACTGTGTCATCACCAACGCCCTGATCCTCGATCACTGGGGCATCGTCAAGGCCGACATTGGCTTGAAGGGCCAACGCATCGTGGCCATCGGCAAGGCCGGCAACCCGGATGTGATGGCGGGCGTGGGCATCGTCATTGGCCCGGGCACCGAGATCATCGCCGCCGAAGGCTTGATCGTCACCGCCGGCACGGTCGACACCCACATCCACTTCATCTGCCCGCAGCAGATCGAAGAGGCGCTGATGTCGGGCACGACCACCATGCTGGGCGGCGGCACCGGGCCGGCGACGGGCACCTTTGCCACCACTTGCACACCGGGGCCCGAGAACATCGCCATGATGTTGCGCGCGGCCGATGCCTTTCCAATGAACCTGGGCTTCATGGGCAAGGGCAATGCGAGCCAGCCCGAGGCGCTGCGCCAGCAGATCGAGGCCGGCGCGGTGGGGTTGAAGCTGCACGAGGACTGGGGCACGACGCCGGCGGCGATCGACTGCTGTCTGTCGGTGGCCGACGAGACCGATACCCAGGTGGCCATCCACACCGACACGCTCAACGAGAGCGGCTTCGTCGAAGACACGATTGCCGCCTTCAAGGGCCGCACCATCCACAGCTTCCACACCGAAGGTGCGGGTGGCGGCCATGCGCCCGACATCATGCGCGTCGTCGGCGAGGCCAACGTGCTGCCGAGCAGCACCAACCCGACGCGGCCCTACACCGTCAACACGCTCGACGAGCACCTCGACATGCTGATGGTGTGTCACCACCTCGACGCCGGCATCGCCGAAGACCTGGCCTTCGCCGAGAGCCGCATCCGGCGCGAAACCATCGCCGCCGAAGACATCCTGCAGGACCTCGGCGCGATCAGCATGTTCTCTTCGGACAGCCAGGCCATGGGCCGCGTCGGCGAGGTCACGATCCGCTGCTGGCAGACGGCGCACAAGATGAAGACGCAGCGCGGCGCGCTGCCGGGCGACGGTGCGAAGAACGACAACTTCCGCGCCAAGCGCTACATCGCCAAGCTGACGATCAACCCGGCGCGCGCGCAGGGCATCGCCCACGAAGTCGGCAGCATCGAGGCGGGCAAATGGGCCGACCTGGTGTTCTGGCGCCCGGCCTTTTTCGGCGTCAAGCCGAGCCTGGTGATGAAAGGTGGCTTCATCGCCGCCGCCGCGATGGGCGATGCCAACGCCAGCATTCCGACGCCGCAGCCCGTGCACTACCGCCCCATGTTCGGCAGTTACGGCGGCGCGCTCTCGCGCACCTCGCTCACCTTCGTCAGCCAGGGCGCGCTGGCCTCGGGCGTGGCCGAAAGCTACGGCCTCCATAAACGCCTGGCGGCGGTGAAAGCCTGCCGCACGGTGAAGAAAACGGACATGCTTCTCAACGACTACCTGCCTGTGATGCAGATCGACGCCCAGACCTATGAGGTGCGAGCCGACGGCCAGTTGCTGACCTGCGAGCCTGCCGTCGTCTTGCCCATGGCGCAGCGCTACTTCCTCTTCTGAACGGCCCGCCATGCTGATCGCCAACAAGTGCATCGCCCAGGGTCGCGGCCTGGCCGCCGTGCTGCTCAAGCGCGCCGCCACGGTCGACCTCGACTGGGACACACGCAGCAAGAGCCGCTTCGACGCGACTGACAGCACCGGCCGCCACCTGGGCATCTTTCTGCCGCGTGGCCAGGTGCTGCGCGGCGGCGACGCGCTGGTAACGGAAGACGGCTCGCTGGTGCAGGTGCTGGCGGCGACGCAGCCGGTGCTGCGCATCGCGCCCTGCCCCGCGCATGGCAACGCACTGGACCTGCCGCGCGCGGCCTACCACCTGGGCAACCGCCATGTGGCGCTCGAGGTGCAGGCCGAGTGCCTGCAGATCGAGCCCGACCCGGTGTTGGCCGACATGCTGCGGGCCATGCACCTGATCGTCACCGAACTGAGCGCACCCTTCGAGCCCGAGGGCGGCGCCTACGCGGCGGCGGCCCACGGCCACGGCCACGGCCACGGCCACGGCCACGACCACGCGCACGACAGCGCGCACGGCCACGCCGACACTGCCCAGGGTCACGATCACCGGCACGCGCACACGTGAGCCACAACTCGGCCTCGCTGCTCAAGTTGTTGTGGCTGGCCTCGCCTGCGCTGCCCGTCGGCGGTTTCAGTTACTCCGAGGGTATCGAAGCGGCCATCGACTCGGGCGCCGTGCATGACGAAGCCAGCGCCCAGGGCTGGCTGCTCGATCAGATGCATCTGGCCCTGGGCCGCAGCGACTTGCCCCTGCTGGCGCAAGCCCTCGCCGCCTGGTCAGCCCATGACACGGCCCGCATCGTCGCGCTGAATGCCTGGGCCCTGTACACACGAGAGAGCAGCGAGCTGCGGCGCCAGACCGAGCAGATGGGCCGCTCGATGCACGATTGGCTGCGCCAGCGCGCACCCGACGACGTGCGCCTGGCCACGCTGGCCCAGCTGGCACCGGCGCCAGCCTGGCCGATCGCGTTCGCCCTGGCTGCAGCCCAAAGCGGCGCCGAGGCGCGCGATGCCCTTCTGGCCTTTGGCTTCGGCTGGGCCGAGAACATGGTGCAGGCGGCACTCAAGGCCATGGCGCTCGGTCAGAGCGGCGGCCAGCGCATTCTCGGTGTGTTGTCTGCCGCGCTGCCGGCCGTCGTCGACACCGCGTTGGCGCTGCCCGACGACGAGCGCCAGGCCTTCACGCCGATGCTGACCATCCTGTCGTCGCAACACGAAACCCAATACTCGAGGCTGTTCCGCTCATGACTTCACCGCTCCACCATGTACCGGGTCGAACCAAGAAACTGCCGCCGCTGCGCGTCGGCGTCGGCGGCCCCGTCGGCTCGGGCAAGACCACCCTGGTAGAAAAACTCTGCAAGGCGATGCGCGAGCGCTGGGACCTGGTGGTCGTCACCAACGACATTTACACCAAGGAAGACCAGCGCTTGCTCACCGTGGCCGGTGCGCTGGACGCCGAACGCATCATGGGCGTGGAGACGGGCGGCTGCCCGCACACCGCGATCCGCGAAGACGCCAGCATCAATCTCGAAGCCGTCGACCGCATGCTCGACAAGTTCCCGAACGCCGACATCGTCTTCATCGAGTCCGGCGGCGACAACCTGGCCGCCACCTTCAGCCCCGAGCTGTCCGACCTGACGCTGTATGTCATCGACGTCGCGGGCGGCGAGAAGATCCCGCGCAAGGGCGGCCCCGGCATCACCAAGAGCGATTTGCTGGTCATCAACAAGACCGATCTGGCGCCCTACGTGGGCGCCGATCTGGCGGTGATGGAGGCCGACACCCAGCGCATGCGCCCGCTGCATGCCAGCAAGCGGCCCTACGTGATGACCAACCTGCGCAACAACGACGGCCTGGCCGCGGTGGTGCGCTTCATCGAGACCCGCGGCTTACTCGACACATCACCGGTCTGACACCGGGTCGCATTCAATCGCACCGGAACGACCAGCGGCTTGCGGGCAGTTGCATGCGTTGGCACTCGTGTGCGGGAGATGGCGCGAGATCAGGACGGTGGGGCACTCTGCGCCGCGAATGTCCCCCGAGTCGGGCTGCGCCCGCCTCTCCTCCTTGATTTCGCTGCGCAGAGCGCCCCGCCGTCCTGATCTGGTGCCCGCGGGCTGTTCGCGGGTCGAGGTGCGACATGCTCGAGGCCGGGGCCGGCGGGTGCCCGCCGCAGCGAAATCAAGGGGGAGCCCTGGGCGCAGCCCAGGGCGGAGGACATTCGCGGAGGCGGGCACGCGATGGCCCCGGCCGGCGCAGTGCACCAGCGTGCACCAGCGTGCACCAGCGTGCACGAGCGTGGAAGAGCGAACGTCCACAAAGCGCCTCGTGACGACAGTCCGCGTTGCTGCGATTCAATGCAACTGCGTCTGAGCGCAGCCGCGCGGTATTCTCCGCGCCACCATGTACGCGTCCTTCTTCGGCCTCAAGCACGAGCCGTTCTCTATCGCGCCGGACCCGCGCTACCTCTTCATGAGCGAGCGCCACCGCGAGGCGCTGGCGCACCTGCTGTACGGCGTCAAGGGTGCGGGCGGCGGCTTTGTGCTGCTCACGGGCGAGATCGGCGCCGGCAAGACCACCGTCTGCCGTTGCCTGCTCGAGCAGATCCCCAAGCGCTGCAACGTGGCCTACATCTTCAACCCCAAGCTGACCGCGCTGGAGTTGATGAAGACGGTGTGCGACGAGTACCACGTGCCCTACCGGCACGCCGACAGTGCGCCTTTGACGGTGAAGGACTACCTCGACCCGCTCAACGAGTTCCTGCTCAAGACCCACGCCATCGGCCTGAACAACGTGCTGATCATCGACGAGGCGCAGAACCTTGCGGCGGGGGTGCTCGAACAGTTGCGCCTGCTGACCAACCTGGAGACCAACGAGCGCAAGCTGCTGCAGATTGTGCTCATCGGCCAGCCCGAGTTGCGCACCATGCTGGCCCGGCCGGAACTCGAACAACTGGCGCAGCGCGTGATCGCGCGCTACCACCTCGACGCCTTGACGCAGGCCGAGACGGGCCAGTACCTGCGCCACCGCCTGGCCGTGGCCGGTCTGAGCACGGCCAACCCGTTCTCGCGCCGCGCCATGCTACGCATCCACCAGCGCTCGCGCGGCGTGCCGCGGCGCATCAACCTGCTCGCTGACCGGGCGCTGCTCGGTGCCTATGCCGACGGCGTGGCGCGGGTCGATCGCGACATCGTCGACAAGGCTGCGGCCGAGGTCTTCGGGCCCGACGAGCGCCGGCTGCGACTGAAGCGGCTCGCGCCCTGGGCCATCGGCGGGCTGGTCGGTGCGGTACTGAGCGGGGGCGTGGCGCTGGGGTGGCAAGCGACGCACACAGCACCGGCTGCAGCAGCGACGTCCAGCCCTGCGCCTGTCGTTCCGTCTGCGGCCGCGAAACCCGCCGTGGCCCTGGACGGGGTCTTGCTGACCGCGGCCACCATGGCTGCCAGCGCGCCGATCGCCGCGCCCTACGTGGCCGCCGACGCGCTGCCGCCCGCTGCAACGGCGTCGGCCGCGGCCGCGCCGGCCACGCCCCTGTTCCTGACCGCCGCCGAGTTGTCGGCGCGCTTTGCCAGCCCGACACGCCGCGAAGCCGACGCTTGGCGCGAGTTGGCATTGCTCTGGCGCATCGCGCTGCCGGAAGGCGGCAGCGACCCGTGCGTGCAGCCGCCTCCCTGGCAGTGCTTCCGCAGCAGCAATGGCGGCTTGGCCTTGATCCGTCAGCTCGACCGCCCCGGTCTTATCACGCTGCGCGACGACGCCGGCCGCACCCTGCCCGCCGTGCTGCTGGCCCTGGACGACACCAGCGCCCGGCTCGGCATCGGCGCGCGGACCCTGAGTGTTTCGCTGGTTTCGCTGGCCAATGTCTGGCAAGGCGACTTCGCCACCTACTGGCAGGCACCCGCGGGCTACCAACGGGTGCTTGGCGACGGCGACACTGGCGAGCTCGTCACGCGTCTGGCGACGCAACTGGCCAGCGTGCGCGGCGAAGCGCTGCCGAGCGGGCCGCAGCGCTACGACGCCGCAATGAAGTCGCGGGTGCAGGCCTTCCAGCTCGCCAACGGCCTGCGCGCCGACGGCCTGGCCGGACCCACGACCTTCATGCAACTGCTGCGCGCAGCCGGCGACCGCAGCGAGCCGCGGCTGGCCGGCCAGCGCTGATGTCCTACATCCTCGAGGCGCTGAAGAAGGCCGACGCCGACCGCGAGCGCAGCCGCGTGCCCGACCTGCACGCCCAGCCCGACCCGCTCGCCGACCGAGACCGACGGCGCAGCCTCGGCCGTGGCGTCTGGGCTGGAGCGAGTCTGCTTGTCATGCTGGCGGCAGGCTTGGCTTGGTGGGCGCTGTCACCAGCGCCGACGCCAGCGCCAGCGCGCACAGCGACCGTGACAGCCCCCACGACAGGGCCAACGCCCGGTGCCACGCCCGAGCGCAACGCTGGCCTGTTGGACAGGCCGCCGCTAGCCGAGCGCGCGGCCGCGCCACCTGCCACGCAACCCGCCGCGGTGATTGCAGTAGAAATCGCGCCGCCGACCCCGCCGCGCCCTGTCGGTGAACTCGCGAAACCGGCGGTCGCCAGCCCCGTGGCCACGGCCGCGCCCCCTGCCGCTGCGGCGGCTTCGGCGGGCGCCCTGCGCCTGCCCAGCCTGGCTGAACTGCCGGCCGATGTGCGCAGCCAGCTGCCAGTGCTGAACGTGGGCGGGTCGATGTACTCGACCAGTGCCTCGGTGCGCATGCTGATCCTGAGCGGCCAGGTCTTCCGCGAAGGCGACAGCCCGGCGCCCGGCCTGACGGTCGTGCAGATCGGTCCGAAATCGACGGTTCTGTCCTTCCGCGGCCAACGCTTCGAACTCAAGCACTGAACCATGCCCTCTGCGCACGCAGCCCCGCCCGACGAACTCTGGATCGACTACCTGAATGCGCCCGACGTGGCTGCGCTGGCCTTGAGCAACGACGAGATCCTGCAGGCCGTCGAGGCCGGCCTGATTGCCCAGGGACGCGGAGAGACCGTGATCGAGCCGCGCGTGCACCTGATGCCCGGCGCGGCCTTCAACGGCCACTTCAACGTGCTGCGCGGCTACGTGGCGCCGCTGGGTGTGGCGGGGGTCAAGGTGGTGGGTGACTTCGTTGACAACTACCGCCGCGGCCTGCCGTCGGAAATGGGCCTGCTCAACCTGTTCTCGCCGAGCACCGGGCAACCGCTGGCGATCATCGACGCGGCCGGCCTGACCGACATGCGCACCGGCGCGGTCACTGCGCTCGGCGCCAAACACCTGGCGCGCAAATCGAGCCGCGTGCTGGGCCACATCGGCGCCCGCGGCACCGCCTACTGGAACGTGCGCCTGCTGGACCATCTGTTCGACTTCGACGAGATCCGCGTCCACTCGCGCCGTCCCGAGAGCCGTGATGCCTTTGCCGCCCGTCTGTCGCAAGACCTCGGCAAGCCTGTCGTCGCCACCGCGGACTGGGAAAGCTGCGTGCGCGGCGCCGACATCGTCGTTGAAGCATCGCGCCTGGAGCGCCCCGAGCCGCTGCTCAAGACCGCCTGGATTGCGCCAGGCGCCTTCGTCGTGCCCTACGGCACGATGAGCGCTGTCGAGCTGTCGCTGACCGACATCATGGACAAGCTGGTGGTCGACGATTGGGGTCAGTGCAAGGGGGGTCCCACTGCCAGATTCGGCAGCCTGCGCGCCCATGTCGCCGCCGGCCTGCTCAGCGCAGAGACCCTGCACGCCGAGCTGGGCCAGATTGCCGCCGGCCTGAAGCCCGGCCGCGAGCGCGACGACGAGACCTGCCTGCTCTGGCACCGTGGCCTGTCGCTGTCGGACATCGCCCTAGGCGCAGCGATGCTGGCCAAGGCCAAGCACCTCGGCATCGGTCAGCGCCTGCGCTATGCCTGAGTGAGCCGCATGTTCGCCAACGCGCGCATGTACTCGCTCAACCCGGCGCTGACGGCGGCCTGGCGCACCCTGCTCGAGTGGGTGATCGCGCGCGCTGGCGTCGAGGCCACGGTGATCGACTACCCGGCACCGCAGCCGCTGCCGGCCCTCTGGGCACGCAGCGACATGGCCTGCGCCTTCATGTGCGGCTACCCGTTCGCGCGGGCGCAGCCGCAACCGCAGTTGCTGGCCGCGCCGCTGCCCAGCCCAGCGCGGTACGGCGGCCGGCCGCTGTATTGCACCGACCTGGTGGTGCGCGCCGACAGCGACATCACCACGCTGGCCGACGCGTGGAGCCAGCACCTGGCCTTCACCACAGCCGACTCGATGTCGGGCTACCAGGCGCCACGGCGCTTTTTTGCTGACCACGCCGCAGCGCGCGGCGGCAAGCTGTTTGCCAGCACGGTGGGGCCGCTGCTGACGCCACGCGGCGTTGTCGATGCGCTGCTGGCCGGCCAGGCCGACCTCGGCCCGCTCGACGGCTACGCCCACGACCTGCTGCGCCGTCATGAGCCGCAACTCGCGGCGCAGCTGCGGGTGATCGCGTCGACGCCGTTCACACCGATCCCGGCGCTGGTCGGCGCGGCCGGCATGGACCCAGACATTGCCGAACGACTGCGCGTGGCGCTGCTCGAGGTCGAAGCCGCGGCCGAGTTGACCGAGGCCCGCGCCAGCCTGTTGCTGCGCGGTTTCGCACGGGTCGAGCCCACTGGGTACCATGCGGGCTTGCTTGCCGCGGCCCAAGCCGACGCGTTGGGCTACACGCAGCTGGCCTGAATCTCACCCTCACTGGAGTTCCCCCAATGTCCCTTGCACGCACCCTGGTGGCTGGTTTCGCCGCCCTCCTGCTGGCCGCCGGCCCGGCCCTGGCCCAGGTCAAGGTCGGTTCGAAGAACTTCACCGAACAGTTCGTCGTCGCCGAGATCTACGCCCAATCCCTCGAAGCCGCCGGCATCAAGGTTGAACGCAAGTTGAACCTCGGCGGCACGCTGATCGCCCACAAGGCGCTGGAAGAAAAACAGATCGACCTGTACCCCGAGTACACCGGAACGATGCTGCTGGCGGTGTTGAAGGGCGAGATGATGACGGATCGCAAGGCGGTCTACGACAAGGTCAAGGCCGACTACGCGGCCAAGGGGCTGACGGTGCTGAACGAGGCACCGATGAACAACACCTACAACATGGTGGTGCGGCCCGAGACCGCGGCGCAGTACAAACTCGAAACCCTGACGGACCTGGCCAAAGTGGCCAAGGAACTCAAGCTCGGCGCCGGCCCCGAGTTCCGCGACCGCAAGGACGGCCTGCCCGGCCTGAAGGCCAAGTACGGCATGGACTTCAAGGAAGACCTGCAGATGGCCATCGGCCTGCGCTACCAGGCCCTGTCCAACAAGCAGATCGATGTCGTCAACGGCTACGCCACCGACGGCATGATCAGTGCGCTGAAGTTG
>JANNFB010000203.1:0-1957 GCA_031379365.1 Burkholderiales bacterium | reverse complement strand
GACCGTCAACGAACTGGCCGTGATGGGTTCGAGTTCGATCACTGCGCGCTCCAATGATGCGATCCTGACCAGCAAGGTCAAGGCCAGCTACCTCGACGCCAAAGACATTCAGGCTAACGCCATCAAGGTGGTGACCGAGCGGGGCACTGTGTTTCTGATGGGCCGGGTGACGGAACGCGAGGCCACACGCGCCGCCGAACTGGCCCGCGGGATCTCGGGTGTGCAGAAGGTCGTTCGGGTCTTCGAGATCCTGACCGAGGCCGAGCTCGCTGACCTGAGCAGCAAGAAGAACTGAGGCTGCGCTGGCGCTACGGCGTCAGCCGCTTGATCAGGCTGGAGGTGTCCCAACGCCTGCCGCCCATGCCCTGGACGTCGGCGTAGAACTGGTCGACCAGCGCAGTCACCGGCAGCTGCGCCCCGTTGCGCCGCGCTTCGTCGAGCACCAGGCCCAGGTCCTTGCGCATCCAGTCGACCGCGAAACCGAAGTCGAACTGGCCGTCCAGCATGGTCTTGCCGCGGTTGTCCATCTGCCAACTCTGAGCCGCCCCCTTGCCGATCACCTCGAGCACCTGGTGCATGTCCAGCCCCGCGCGCTGCCCGAAGGCGATGGCCTCGGCCAGGCCTTGCACCAGGCCGGCGATCGAAATCTGGTTCACCATCTTGGCCAGCTGCCCGGCACCTGACGCGCCGACATGGGTAACGGCGCGCGCGAAGGCCAGGGCCACCGGCTGGGCAGACGCGAAGGCCGCGGCGTCGCCGCCGCACATCACCGTCAGGGTGCCGTTGACGGCGCCCGCTTGACCGCCCGACACCGGGGCGTCGACGAAAGCCAGCCCGCGCTGCTTCGCGGCGGCGTACAACTCGCGTGCCACCTCGGCCGAGGCCGTCGTGTGGTCGATGAACACCGCGCCCGCAGGCATGCCAGCCAAGGCGCCTTCGTCCCCCAGCACCACCGAGCGCAGGTCATCGTCATTGCCGACACAGGCGAACACGACGCTCGCGCCCGCCGCCGCCGCACGCGGCGTGGCCGCGCTGCGGCCGCCGTACTCCGCGACCCACGCCACCGCTTTGCTCGGGGTGCGGTTGTAGACGCAGACATCATGACCCGCGCGGGCCAGATGCCCCGCCATCGGGTGGCCCATCACGCCCAGGCCAAGGAAAGCAACGGTCTGCGATTCGATCGAGAGGTAGGTTCTTGTGCTCATGCGGCCAGTATGCCGCGAGCAACAAGGTCTCGCCTTCGTCCCGCAGGGACAGGCCGCGATGCGGCCAGGGATACGGACGATGCAAACGCCTGAAATGCGATCCGGGTCTCCCGGTCGCGTTTCGCAGCCCCACGGGCCACAAGGGGGCCCGTGCCGGGCCCTGGGGGCGGCGGCCAGGCGGCCGGGGGCCCAAACAGCCCCGCCGAGGGCTCAAACGATCGTCAAATGCTCGGTGCCGGAAGCCAGATCGGACGTACGCGCGCGCTGGCTGTTGAGCTTGATCTGCAGGCGCAGGTCGTTGACCGAGTCGGCGTTGCGCAGGGCGTCCTCGTAGGTCACCATGTTGGTCTCGTAGAGTTCGAACAGGGACTGGTCGAAGGTCTGCATGCCAAGTTCGCGTGAGCGCTTCATCAACTCCTTGATGTCGCCGACTTCGCCCTTGAAGATCATGTCGGCCACCAGCGGGGTGTTGAGCAGGATCTCGACCGCCGCGACGCGGCCGCGGCCTTCCTGGCGTGGCAGCAGGCGCTGCGAGATCAGGGCCCTGAGGTTGAGCGACAGATCCATCAACAACTGGGCCCGGCGCTCCTCGGGGAAGAAGTTGATGATCCGGTCCAGTGCCTGGTTGGAGCTGTTGGCGTGCAGCGTGGCCAGGCAGAGGTGGCCGGTTTCGGCGAAGGCGACGGCGTGCTCCATGGTCTCGCGGTCGCGGATTTCGCCCATCAGGATCACGTCGGGCGCCTGGCGCAGGG
>JANNFB010000173.1:0-5481 GCA_031379365.1 Burkholderiales bacterium | reverse complement strand
AAGGTGGTAGGCGGTGAACAAGGCGCCCATGGCAATCGTCTGGTCGATGCGGCCGAAGTGCTTGTTGCTGAAGTCGGCGTCGAGCTTGACCTCTTCGGTGCGTTCGGCCTCGACACAGATGGCGGCCATGATCTCGACCGTCTCCACCGGGTACTTGCCTGCAGCCGTTTCGGCACTCAGCATCACCGCGTCGGTGCCGTCGAGCACGGCGTTGGCCACGTCGCTGACCTCGGCCCGCGTGGGCACCGGGTTGACCATCATCGACTCCATCATCTGCGTCGCCGTGATGGTCAGCTTGTCGAGCGAGCGGGCCAGCTTGATCATGCGTTTTTGCAGCGCAGGCACCGAGGCGTTGCCGACCTCGATGGCCAGGTCACCGCGCGCCACCATGATGCCGTCGCTCGCGCGCACGATGCTCTCCAGCACCGGAATTGCCTCGCTGCGCTCGATCTTGGCGATCAGCCCCGGCTTGTGGCGCCACGGCTCGCCGGCCACATTGGCCAACTGGCGCGCCATTTCCATGTCGGTGGCGTTCTTCGGGAAGCTCACCGCCAGGTACTCGGCCTGGAAGGACATCGCGGTCTTGATGTCTTCCATGTCCTTGCCGGTCAGGGCTGGCGCCGTGAGGCCGCCGCCCTGCTTGTTGATGCCCTTGTTGTTGGACAGCACGCCGCCGACCTTGACCGTGGTGTGGACCTGCTCGCCGCGCACGTCGTCGACGATCAGCACCAGCAGGCCGTCGTTGAGCAGCAGCGTATCGCCGGGCTTCACATCGCGCGGCAGCTCCTTGTAGTCGAGGCCGACGCTGTCGTTGTTGCCGAGCTCCTGGCGACCGCCGTCGAGCACGAACTTCTGCCCGACCACCAGATCGGTCTTGCCGCCTTCGAACTTGCCGACCCGGATCTTCGGGCCCTGCAGGTCGGCCATGATGGCCACCGAGCGGCCGCAGCGGTCGGCCGCGGCGCGCACCATGGCAGCCCGGTCGATGTGATCCTGCGCCGTGCCGTGCGAGAAATTCAGTCGCACCACGTCGACACCGGCATTGATCAGGCGCTCGAGCATCTCGGGCGTGTTCGAAGCGGGCCCGAGGGTGGCGACGATCTTGGTCTGGCGTGGCATGGGAGGGCTTTCGAGGGGCGAACGAGGCCGGATTATCGGCGCCCGAGGCGTTGCGCGGTCGGGGCCGGGAACAAGGCGGGTACAGCCACGCGCGCCTGCTATTCGCGCGCGCTGTCAGTTTGGCCTCAGTTTGGCGTCAGCCGGCGTTGGTTTCGCGTCAGAGCAGGGTCAGTGCCCGCGGCCACCATGGGTGACCGTCGCAGGCGCGGCGCAACACCAATGGAGACAAGCATGGACGTTGATCTGGTCACAAGAATCGCCAGCCACCCGAAGTACCAGGAGCTGAGAGCCAAACGCACGAGCTTCGGCTGGTGGCTGACGCTGGCCATGATGGTCGTGTACTACGGCTTCATCCTGCTGGTGGCTTTCAACAAGCCCTTCCTGTCGCAGCGACTCGGCGACGGCGTCATGACCGTCGGCATCCCGCTCGGCTTCGGCGTCATCGTCTTCACCGTGATCATCACGGCCTACTACGTGCGTCGTGCCAACAGCGAATTCGACGACCTGACCGACACGATCCGAAAGGCGGTGCTGAAATGAGCCGCCTCACGTCCTCCCTGAGCACGCCGGTACGCCAGTTGCTCACGCTGGCGGCACTGGCCGGTGTTTCCTTCGCCGCCTGGTCGGCCGGCGCCGATCTCGGCCAGGCCGTCAAACAAGCCACCAACTGGACGGCCATCGGCATGTTCGGCGTGTTCGTCGTCTTCACCCTCTTCATCACCAAGTGGGCGGCGGCCAAGACCAAGAGCGCGGCTGACTTCTACACCGCGGGTGGCGGCATCACGGGCTTTCAGAACGGCCTGGCGATCGCCGGCGACTACATGTCGGCGGCCTCCTTCCTGGGCATTTCCGCGGCCGTGATGGCCAGCGGCTTCGACGGCCTGATCTACTCGATCGGCTTCCTGGTCGGTTGGCCCGTCATCACCTTCCTGATGGCCGAGCGCCTGCGCAACCTGGGCAAGTTCACCTTTGCCGACGTGGCCGCGTTCCGCTTCGACCAAACCCCGGTGCGCATCTTTGCGGCCTCGGGCACGCTGGTCGTCGTCGCCTTCTACCTGATCGCGCAGATGGTCGGCGCGGGCCAGCTCATCAAGCTGCTGTTCGGCCTGGAGTACTGGATCGCGGTGGTCATCGTCGGTGGGCTGATGATGGTCTACGTGCTGTTCGGCGGCATGACGGCAACCACCTGGGTGCAAATCATCAAGGCCATCATGTTGCTCGGCGGGGCCAGCTTCATGGCGCTCTCGGTGTTGTGGCACTTCGGCTTCTCGCCCGAGGCGATGTTCGCCGGCGCGGTGAAGATCAAGACCGATCTGGCGCTGAAGGACGGCAAGATCGCCGAAGTCGCGGCCACGGTCGGCCAGTCGATCATGGGCCCGGGCAACTTCGTCAAGGACCCCATCTCGGCCATCAGCTTCGGCATGGCCCTGATGTTCGGCACCGCCGGCCTGCCGCACATCCTGATGCGCTTCTTCACCGTGCCCAGTGCCAAGGCGGCGCGCACCTCCGTGATGTGGGCCACCGGCTGGATCGGCTACTTCTACCTGCTGACCTTCATCATCGGCTTCGGTGCCATCACCTTCGTGCTGACGAATCCGCAGTTCCTGGACGCCAAGGGTGGCCTGCTGGGCGGCGGCAACATGGCGGCCATCCACCTGGCCAATGCGGTCGGCGGCAATGTCTTCCTCGGCTTCATCTCGGCGGTGGCCTTCGCCACCATCCTGGCGGTGGTCGCCGGGCTGACCTTGTCGGGCGCCTCGGCGGTGTCGCATGACCTCTATGCGACGGTCATCAAGAAGGGCAAGGCCGACAGCAAGGCCGAGCTCAGCGTCTCGCGCTGGACCACCGTGGCGCTGGGGTTCGTGGCCGTGGCCCTGGGCATTGCCTTCGAGAAGCAGAACATCGCCTTCATGGTCAGCCTGGCCTTCGCCATCGCCGCGTCGGCCAACTTCCCGGTGCTCTTCATGAGCGTGCTGTGGAAGGACTGCACCACCAAAGGCGCGGTGATCGGCGGCTTCCTCGGTCTGATCTCATCGGTGGCGCTGACCGTCGTCTCGCCGTCGGTGTGGGAAGTCACCCTCGGCAACCCCAAGGGTTCAGCGCTGTTCCCCTACACCTCGCCGGCCCTGTTCTCGATGACCATCGCCTTCGTCGGCATCTGGCTGTTCTCGATCCTGGACAAGAGTGCGCGGGCCAAGACCGACCGGGCCGGCTTCCTGGCCCAGCAAGTGCGCTCCGAGACCGGCATCGGCGCCTCCGGGGCCTCGGGCCACTGAGCAACCCGAGAGCAACCCGAGCCAGATCAACCCAGCGCAGGGGACTGCAGGCACACTGCCTGCCGTCCCCTGCTCCCATTCAGCCTCGACCATGGTGGCCTCCAGCGGTGCCGACAACCAGCGCGAGATGCTCTCGCTGGTGACGGCGCGCGTGCGCGACGCCTACGTGCGCAAGCCCCACTACGTCGATGGCGCCCTGGACCTGGTGTCCGTCTGCCGCGAACTGTCGTCGCGTGGTCTGACCCATGCCCTGGTGCGCGACACCTCGGCTGGCCAGGAGCGCCTGGGCATGTTCACCACCACCGACCTGCGCGACGCTCTGTTGCGCCCTGAGCCGCCGGCCAGCCTGGCCGTGCGCGAGGTGGCGCGCTTCGACTTGATCGAGGTCGACGCCGATGCCGACCTGTTCGAGGCCCTGTGGCTGATGGTGCAGCACCGCGTGCACCGCGTGCTGGTGCGCGACGGCGCCGCCGTGCTCGGCGTGCTCGGGCAACTCGATCTGGTCAGCTTCGTGGCCAACCACTCGCACATCGTCGCCTTGCAGATCGACGACGCCACGTCCATCGCCGAGCTGAAAGCGGCCGCCGAACGCGTCGATGCGATGGTGGCCCTGCTGCACGACGGCGGCATCAAGATCGAGCGCATCGCGCGTCTGGTCGGTGAGCTCAATCACCGCCTGTTCGCGCGCCTGTGGCGCCTGGTCGCGCCGGCCGAGCTGGTGGCCAACAGCTGCCTGCTGGTGATGGGCAGCGAGGGCCGCGGCGAGCAGATCGTCAAGACCGACCAGGATAACGCCCTGCTGTCGCGCGACGGCTTCGAACAGCACCCGCAACTGGCAACGATTGCGGCGCGCTTCAACGCCGCGCTGGGCGAGTTCGGCTACCCGCCCTGCCCCGGCCACATCATGCTGACCAACCCGCTCTGGCGCCGCAGCGAGTCGCAGTGGCGCGACACGCTGCGCGAGTGGGTCTACGGCAGCGACGCGCAGGGGCCGATGCACTTGGCGATCTTCTTCGATGCGGTGGCCGTGGCCGGCGACACCGGCCTGCTCGAGAAGGCCCACCAGCACCTCGACGACATCCTGGCGGGCAGCGACGCCTTTCTGACCCGCTTCGCCGCCGCCGCAGACCAGTTCGACGAGCCGGGCAGTTGGTGGCTGCGCCTGACGGCGCGCGGCGACGACCCGGTGCTGGACCTGAAGAAACTCGGCACCTTCCCCATCGTGCACGGCGTGCGCGCCCTCTGCCTGAAGCATCAGGTGCGAGATCGCGGCACCGCGGAGCGCATTCGCCGGCTGGTCCAGGCCGGTCACCTCGATGCCGATCTCGGCCGCGATCTGCAGGAAGCCCTGCACTACCTGATGGGCCTGAAGCTGCGCCAGCAACTGCGCCAGCGCGCCGGCGGCCAGGCCCCCGACAACGGCGTGCGACTGTCGGCGCTGAGCTTGATGGACGGCGACCAGCTGCGCGACGCGCTGGCCATCGTCAAGCGTTTCCGCGCTCTGCTGCGCCAGCGCTTCCGGCTCGACAGCTTGTAGCCCCACGCGAGCGGCATGCCGAACTCCCTGCGCAAGCAACGCCTGCTGGCCCTCTTTGCGGCGGGTTGGCTGCTGCTCAACTTTCCACTGCTGACGCTGTGGGATCGGAGCGCCACCCTGGCCGGCATCCCACTGCTGCCGGCGGCGCTGTTCCTTGGCTGGGCGCTGCTCATTGGCCTGGCCGCCTGGATCGTCGAAGCACCTGGCGACGACGATGACGGCTGACTCGATGACGGCCCCACTTCATACCACTCGCGGCCCCAGGGTGCTGCCCGGGGCCAGGGCGAAACCGCCGCTGCCCGCGCGCGACGTCTGTAGGACGGCGGCTTGCGGCCCCTTGCGGACATTGGCGTACGTCCGCTGTTTCGTGCTGGCGTGGGCGCGAGCAAGGCGGCGGGCGCGGCCTGGGCGGAGCTCAAACGGCTGGCCCTTCGCTGCGCTGCGGGTGCCCTGCGATGCTCGGCTGGCCGGCCCCGTTGCAGAACTCCCGCCGTTCGCTGCGCTCACTGTGGTCGGACAGCTGCAACGAGTCAGAGCACGAAGCGCGCG
>JANNFB010000153.1:0-1599 GCA_031379365.1 Burkholderiales bacterium | reverse complement strand
GCGGAGGTGATGGATTTCCATAATTTCGTGCTGACGCAATACCTGAAGACCGCCGCGGTCGATTACCGGGCCACGCTTGAGCAGATGCTCGCCTTCGCGCCGCGCTTGAAGCCAATGGTGGCCGATGTTTCCAATGAGCTGCATGCTGTCTCGGCTGCCGGCAAGAGCCTGTTGTTCGAGGGCGCCCAGGGCACGCTGCTCGATGTCGACCACGGCACCTATCCGTTCGTAACCTCTTCGAACTGCGTCGCCGGTGCGGCGGCGGCGGGAGCCGGTGTCGGGCCGTCACAGCTGCACTACGTCCTGGGCATTACCAAGGCTTATGCGACGCGCGTCGGCTCCGGCCCGTTTCCCACCGAGCTTGACGATGCCATTGGTGAACACCTGCGCGTCAAGGGCAACGAGTTCGGCTCTGTCACCGGGCGGCCACGGCGTTGCGGTTGGTTCGACGCAGCCGCGCTCAAGCGCTCGATCCAGATCAACGGCATCAGCGGCCTTTGCATCACCAAGCTCGACGTGCTCGACGGCATGGAAAGCGTCAAGCTCTGCACCGGATACAGCATGAACGGCGTGCCCTGCGACCTGCTGCCGCCGGGTGCCGACAGCGCGGCGGCCTGCGTGCCGGTGTACGAGGAAATGCCCGGCTGGAGCGAATCGACAGTCGGGGTGCAACAGCTCGAGCGCCTGCCGCAGAACGCACGCAACTACCTGACACGTCTGGAGCAAGCCTGCGGGGCGCCAATCGCCCTGATTTCCACCGGGCCCGAGCGCGACCAGACCATTGTGCTGTCGCACCCGTTCAAATAGGGTCGGCTACGGAAAACCACTTCATGGCAGACCTCTTTGTTTCCTGGAACGACTATCACGACGCCATCGAGCGGCTCGCAGACAAGGTGCATGCCTCCGGCTTCGCCATCAACCAGATCATCTGCCTGGCCCGCGGCGGCCTGCGCGTCGGCGACACCCTGTCGCGCATCTTCAACCAGCCGCTGGGCGTGTTGGCGACCCAGTCCTACTTCGCCAATGCCGACAAGACAGAAGAGACCCAGGGCGAGCTGACCATCGGCCAGCACATGGCCAAGGTCAACGAACGCCTGGGCGATCGCATTCTGATGGTCGATGATCTAGTCGATTCCGGCAAGACCATGCAGGAAGTTGTAGGCCATCTGCGCAGCCGCTACCCGGGCATTCTCGAAGTGCGCACCGCGGTGATCTGGCGCAAGGGTTGTTCGGTGTTCACGCCGGATTTCTGGGCCGACGACCTGCCGCACAACCCGTGGATTCACCAGCCCTTCGAAATCTACGACAAACTGAAACCGGCCGAACTGGCCGCACGCCTGGGTGCGACATCCTGAGCACACAAAACAAAAAGCCGCTCGAAGAGCGGCTTTGCGTTTGCAACTGCGTGTCGATCCGCGTCGATTGTTGAATTTGGTGCCCAGAAAGGGACTCGAACCCCCACAGTGTTGCCACCGCCAGGACCTGAACCTGGTGCGTCTACCAATTCCGCCATCTGGGCATTAGCGCCGACTGCCTTGACAGCAAGAAGCCATCAAACTTCGTCAACCTAACTCTAGAAGATTATAACGAAAATTGAAA
>JANNFB010000144.1:0-2982 GCA_031379365.1 Burkholderiales bacterium | reverse complement strand
CCTGTGCTTCTCGGCAGCGCCTCAGATGCGCGCTGCGCCCGGCCCGGCAGCCCCGTTGCAGATACCGTGTTGGCCTGCGGGGCGACGAACAACCACGCTCTTGCCCGCGAGGCGGCGGGCGGGGCCTGGGCGGGGCGAATCGGCGCCGCCGAGAAGCACAGGCTGGACGGCCGCGCGCGTACCCGCGCGCTTCGTGCTCTGACTCGTTGCAGCTGCCCGACCACAGTGAGCGCAGCGAACGGCGGGAGTTCTGCAACGGGGCCGGCCAGCAGAGCATCGCAGGGTACCCGCAGCGCAGCGAAGGGCCAGCCGTTTGAGCTTCGCTCAGGTCGCGTCCGCCGCCTTGCTCGCACCAATGCCAGCACGAAACAGCGGACATGCGCCACCGTCGGCAATGGGCCGACGGCGGCGTTTCGCGCCACAGCCTTGCATCCGTCGCGGACGGCGCACAGCGCGGTGCGCCCATTGCCATGACTGAATCGCTGATCGGCTTCGGCGCCATCTTTGTGCTCGCGCTGCTGCGCGTGCCGCTGGCCTTTGCGATGGGCTTTGTCGGCTTCGTCGGTCTGGGCCTGCTGCGCGGCTGGCCCGCCACTGCCGCGGGTGCGGCGCAGGTGATCTACGAGAGCGGCTTCGCCTACACGCTGAGCGTGGTGCCGCTGTTCGTGCTGATGGGCAACTTCGTCGCCCGGGCCGGCCTGGCGCAGGAACTGTTCCGCGCCGCCTATGCCTTCGTCGGCCATGTGCGCGGCGGGCTGGCCCACGCCACGGTGCTGGCCTGCGCCGGCTTTGGCGCCATCTGCGGCTCCTCGATCGCCACGGCGGCAACGATGGCCAAGGTGGCCTACCCCTCGATGAAGAAGCTCGGCTACGCCGACTACCTGAGCACCGGCGTGATTGCCGCGGGCGGCACGCTCGGCATCATGATCCCGCCGTCGACCATCCTGGTCATCTACGGCATCGTGACGGAGACCCATATTGGCAAGCTGTTCGCTGCCGGCGTGCTGCCTGGCCTGCTGTGTGCGGCGATGATGATGGGCGCCGTGGCCTACATCACCTGGCGCGACCCCGCCGCCGGCCCGGCCGGCGAGCGCACCTCCTGGGGCAACCGCCTGCTGGCAGTGCGCAACATCTGGGGCGTCGCCCTGCTGGTGGTGCTGGTGCTGGGCGGTATCTATGGCGGTGTATTCACGGCCACCGAAGGCGCCGGCATCGGTGCCTCGGGCGCCTTCTTCTTCGCTCTGGCGCGCGGCGCACTGACGCCGCGCATCATCTTCGACATCCTGATCGAGAGCGCGCGCACCACGGCGATGCTGTTCACGATCCTGATTGCCGCGATGATGTTCGCCAACTTCGTCAATTTCACGAGCATGCCGGGCGACCTGAAGGACTGGATCCTCCACCTCGGGCTGCCGCCGCTGGCCATCGTCGGCGCCATGATGCTGATTTATGTGGTGCTCGGCACCATCATGGAAGAGCTGTCGATGGTGTTGCTGACCATTCCCGTGTTCTTCCCCATCGTTGTCCAGCTCGGCTTCGATCCGGTCTGGTTCGGCGTGCTGATCGTGCTGGTGGTGCAGATCGGCCTGATCTCACCGCCGGTGGGCATGAACCTGTTCGTCCTCAACTCGCTGCTCAAGAGTGTGGCGCTCGCGCAGATCTTCCGCGGCGTGTGGATGTTCGTCGCGGCCTTGATCCTGGCGCTGGTGGTGGTGCTCGAGGTGCCGCAGCTGGCCTTGTGGCTGCCGGGCTTCATGCGCTGAAGAAGCCTCAGCCGCCGGAGCCGTTCGCCGTGGCCGCCAGCACGGGGCGGGCGGGCTCGCTGCGGCGCAGCGCCGCTGCCGCCATCGCGCCTAGCGCGGGCGGCGTCAGATCCACCAAGTGCTGGGGCACCGGCAGGCGCTGCGCCGGCTGGGTCACAGTGGGCAGGCCGGCGGCCTGCCACTCGTCGATGCCCCCCACCAGCCAACGAACGCGGCCGCTGGCCAGTTTGGCCAGGCCGTCGTGCAGCGCCTGGGCCTGCGCATCGCCCGCCCCGCCGTAGATCACGACATCGCGCGACAGGTCGAGGCCGGCGGCGGAAACGGCACGCGCCAGCCCCGCGCTGCCCTCGCCCTGCAACCAGCGTTGCACGGCCGCCGGCGCCACTTGAACTGCACCAGGAATCAAGGCCGCCGGCGCCACGCGCACGTCCCAGGCCACAGCGCCACGGCCCAAGGCGGCCTGTGCGTCGTGCGCAGAGAGCCCATCGGCCATCACTGCCGCTGGTGCCGCCCAAGTCAGCGCGGCAGTTAGGGCTGCGCGCAGGCGGGAGGGGTTGCGAGATCCAAGCATTCACAGATGCTCGGGTCTGCGGCACCAGCCGTCCAATACACATTCGCCATCTGTTTATGGCAGCGCCGCATATGGCATCGCCCCAAGTGGCGCAGGGGCTTTGCCCCTGGAACTCCCCACTGCCCAGCCGTGGCCGGCGCGGCTAGCATTGAGCCTGATAGACAGGCTCACCCCACGGAGACACGAGAATGAAACGCACCCTGCTGGCCACCGCCGCCCTGCTTGCCGCCACCGCCGTCCTGGCGGACTACCCGGACAAGCCGATCACCCTGATCGTGCCTTTTGCCGCCGGCGGCCCGACCGACAAGGTCGCCCGCGACCTCGGTGAAGTGTTGCGCAAGGGCCTGAACAACCAGACCGTGATCATCGAGAACGTCGGCGGCGCCGGCGGCACCCTGGGGGCCGCCAAGGCGGCCAAGGCCGCCCCCGATGGCTATACCCTGCTGCTGCACCACATCGGCATGGCGACCTCGCCGGCGCTGTACCGCAACATGCCCTACAAGACCCTCGACGATTTCGAGTACCTGGGCATGGTGGTCGAAGTGCCGATGACGCTGATCGGCCGCCCGACGCTGCCGGCCAACAACTATGCCGAGCTGGTCAAGTGGATCGAAGCCAACAAGGGCAAGATCAACCTGGCCAATGCCG
>JANNFB010000090.1:0-25086 GCA_031379365.1 Burkholderiales bacterium | reverse complement strand
GGCTTGCGAGCAGGAGCTTGCGCGCGCTGTCAAGGCCGAGGGGCAGGTGCTGCTTGGCTGGCGTGATGTGCCGGTGGACCGCGCGATGCCGATGTCGCCTGCAGTGCGTGCCAAGGAGCCGGTGATCCGCCAGATCTTCATCGGCCACGGGCCCGATGTGATCGTCCCCGACGCACTCGAACGCAAGCTCTACGTCATCCGAAAGACCGCCAGTTCGGCCATCCAGGCACTCAAGCTCACCCACAGCCGCGAGTACTACGTGCCCAGCATGAGCTGCCGCACGGTGATCTACAAAGGCCTGCTGCTGGCCACCCAGGTGGGCCAGTACTACCTCGACCTGCGAGACCCGCGCACGGTGTCGGCCCTGGCCCTGGTGCACCAGCGCTTCTCGACCAACACCTTCCCCGAGTGGCCGCTGGCGCACCCTTACCGCATGGTGGCGCACAACGGCGAGATCAACACCGTCAAGGGCAACTTCAACTGGATGCGCGCGCGCGAAGGGGTGATGAAGTCCCCCGTTCTCGGCGACGACTTGCAGAAGCTCTACCCGATCAGCTTCGAACACCAGAGCGACACTGCCACGTTCGACAACGCGCTCGAGTTGCTGACGATGAGTGGCTATCCGCTGGCCCACGCCGCGATGATGATGATCCCGGAAGCCTGGGAGCAGCACGAGGGCATGGACTTGCGTCGACGTGCGTTCTACGAGTACCACGCCGCGATGCTGGAGCCGTGGGACGGCCCGGCCGCGATGGTGTTCACGGACGGCAAGCAGATCGGTGCCACGCTGGACCGCAACGGCCTGCGCCCGGCGCGCTACATCGTCACCGACGATGACCTCGTCATCATGGCTTCGGAGTCGGGCGTGTTGCCGATTCCCGAGAACCGCATCGTGCGCAAATGGCGCCTGCAGCCGGGCAAGATGTTCCTGATCGACCTCGAGCAGGGCCGCATCGTCGACGACGAAGAGTTGAAGAACCAGTTTGCCTTCGCGAAACCCTATCGGCAGTGGATCGAGAACGTGCGCGTCAAGCTCGATGCGATCGAAATCGAGCCTGCCGCGCCGCTGCCGGCCGCCGAGACCTTGCTCGACCGACAGCAGGCCTTCGGCTACACCCAGGAAGACTTGAAGTTCCTGATGAGTCCGATGGCCGCCAACGGCGAAGAGGGCATCGGCTCGATGGGCAACGATTCACCGTTGGCGGTCTTGTCGGACAAGAACAAGCCGCTGTACAGCTACTTCAAGCAACTCTTCGCCCAGGTCACGAACCCGCCGATCGATCCGATCCGCGAGGCCATCGTGATGTCGCTCAACAGCTTCATCGGACCCAAACCGAACCTGCTCGACATCAACGCCGTCAACCCGCCGATGCGGTTGGAAGTCACGCAGCCGATTCTCGACTTCGACGACATGGTGCGGCTGCGCGCCATCGGCCGCCACACCCACGACAAGTTCCAGAGCTATGAGCTTGATATCTGCTACCCCCTGGCCTGGGGCAGCGAGGGTGTGGAGGCCAAGCTGGCCTCGTTGTGTGCCGAGAGCGTCGATGCGATCAAGAGCGGGCACAACATCCTGATCATCACCGACCGCCACCTTGGCCGCGAGCAGGTGGCCATTCCGGCGCTGCTGGCCTTGTCGGCCGTGCACCAGCACCTGGTGCGCGAGGGTCTGCGAACCACCGCGGGCTTGGTGGTCGAGACCGGTTCGGCGCGCGAGGTGCATCACTTCGCGGTGCTGGCCGGCTACGGTGCCGAAGCGGTGCACCCGTATCTGGCCATGGAAACCCTGGCGGCGATGCACGCCGACCTGCCCGGCGACCTCAGCGCCGACAAGGCCATCACCAACTACGTAAAGGCTATTGGCAAAGGTCTGTCCAAGATCATGTCCAAGATGGGTGTCTCCACCTACATGAGCTATTGCGGCGCTCAGTTGTTCGAAGCCATCGGCCTGGACGCGACCGTCATCGACAAGTACTTCCGCGGCACCGCCAGCCAGGTCGGCGGCATCGGCGTGTTCGAGGTTGCCGAGGAAGCCCTGCGCATGCACCGCCTGGCCTTCGGCAATGACCCGTTGCTGGCCTCGATGCTCGACGCCGGCGGCGAATACGCCTGGCGCGTGCGCGGCGAGGAGCACATGTGGACGCCCGACGCCATCGCCAAGCTGCAGCACGCCGCGCGCGCCGGCAAGTTCGAGACCTACAAGGAATACGCCCAGCTCATCAACGACCAGAGCAAGCGCCACATGACGCTACGCGGCCTGTTCGAGTTCAGGGTCGACCCCGCCAAGGCCATCGCACTTGAAGAGGTCGAGCCGGCCAGCGAGATCGTCAAGCGTTTCGCCACCGGCGCGATGTCGCTCGGTTCGATCTCCACCGAAGCCCACACCACCCTGGCCGTGGCCATGAACCGCATCGGCGGCAAGAGCAACACCGGCGAGGGTGGCGAAGACCCGGCGCGTTATCGCAACGAGTTGAAGGGCATCGCCATCACCGACGGCACCCTGATCAGCGATGTGATTGGCGCCAACGTCATCGCCGCCGACTACGCTCTGAAGGCCGGCGACAGCCTGCGCAGCAAGATCAAGCAGGTGGCCTCGGGCCGCTTCGGCGTGACCACCGAGTACCTGGTGAGTGCCGATCAGCTGCAGATCAAGATGGCGCAGGGCGCCAAGCCGGGCGAGGGCGGCCAACTGCCGGGCGGCAAGGTCAGCGAGTACATCGGCATGCTGCGCTACTCGGTGCCGGGCGTCGGTCTCATCAGCCCGCCGCCGCACCACGACATCTACTCGATCGAAGACCTGGCGCAGTTGATCCACGACTTGAAGAACGCCAACCCGCGCGCGTCGGTCAGTGTCAAGTTGGTCAGCGAAGTCGGTGTCGGCACCATCGCGGCCGGCGTGGCCAAGTGCAAGGCCGACCATGTAGTGATAGCCGGCCACGACGGCGGCACCGGTGCCTCGCCCTGGTCGTCCATCAAGCACGCCGGCACGCCATGGGAGTTGGGCTTGGCCGAAACGCAGCAGACCCTGGTGCTCAACCGCCTGCGCGGCCGCATCCGCGTGCAGGCCGACGGCCAGATGAAGACGGGCCGTGATGTCGTGATTGGCGCATTGCTCGGCGCCGACGAATTCGGCTTCGCGACCGCGCCGCTGGTGGCCGAAGGCTGCATCATGATGCGCAAGTGCCACCTCAATACCTGCCCCGTCGGCGTGGCCACGCAAGACCCGGTGTTGCGCGCCAAGTTTGCAGGCCGCCCCGAACACGTCGTCAACTTTTTCTTCTTCGTGGCCGAGGAGGCGCGCCAGATCATGGCGCAGCTGGGCATCCGCCACTTCGATCAGCTGATCGGCCGCAGCGACCTGCTCGACACCAAGAAAAGCATCGCCCACTGGAAGGCCAGCGGCCTCGATTTCAGCCGCATCTTCCACCAGGTGCAGGTGCCGGCTGACGTGCCGCGCCACCAAGTCGACGGTCAAGACCATGGCCTGGGCAAGGCGCTGGATGTGAGCCTGATCGAGAAGTGCCGGCCGGCCATCGAACGTGGCGAGAAGGTGCAGTTGATGGAGAGCGCGCGCAACGTCAACCGCAGCGTCGGCGCGATGCTGTCGGGCGAGTTGATCCGCCAGCGCCCCGAGGGCCTGCCCGATCAGACCATCTTCATCCAGATGGAAGGCACCGGTGGCCAGAGCTTCGGCGCCTTCTTGGCGCGCGGCATCACGATGTATCTCATCGGCGACGCCAACGACTACACCGGCAAGGGCATGAGCGGCGGGCGCATTGCCATCCGCCCGAGCATCGATTTCCGCGGCGACGCCACGGCCAACATCATCATCGGCAACACGGCCCTGTACGGTGCCACCAGCGGCGAGGCCTTTTTCCGCGGCGTGGCTGGCGAGCGCTTTGCGGTGCGCCTGTCAGGCGCCACGGCTGTGGTCGAGGGCACGGGCGACCATGGCTGCGAGTACATGACCGGTGGCACGGTCGCGGTGCTGGGCAAGACCGGACGCAACTTTGCCGCTGGCATGAGCGGCGGCGTGGCCTATGTCTATGACGAGGACGGCCACTTTGCCGCACGCTGCAACACCAGCATGGTGGGGCTGGGCAAGGTGCTGCCGCGCGAAGAGCAAGACGCGGCCACCTTCCACAAGGGCCAGGCCGACGAAGCGCTGTTGCGCAAGCTGGTCGAGGACCACCACCGCTGGACCGGCAGCTTGCGCGCGCGCCACATTCTGGATCACTGGACCGAATCGCGGGCGCGCTTCGTGAAGGTGTTCCCGCACGAGTATCAACGTGCACTCAAGCAGATGAATGCCAAAGCTGCAGCCACTGCAAGCATCGCCAAGGCGCAGGCCGAAGCGGTGCCGGCGAAATGACCACCCCCGCCCCGGATTACCGTTGCCACCCCGAGGGGTGGGCGCTACGGATTGGAGCGGCCCGGCGCCTGCGCGCCCGCACTAACAAGTAAACAGTGAGTCCATGATGGGAAATGTCACCGGCTTCCTTGAACACGAGCGCCTCGAAGAGGGCTACGAACCTGTTGTCCAGCGCGTCAAGAACTACAAGGAGTTCGTGATTGCGCTCAATGCCGAGCAATCGAAGACGCAGGCGGCGCGCTGCATGGACTGCGGCACGCCGTTCTGCAACAGCGGCTGCCCCGTCAACAACATCATTCCCGACTTCAACGACCTGGTGTTCCGCGGCGACTGGAAGA
Source organism: Burkholderiales bacterium (assembly GCA_031379365.1). Classification (GTDB taxonomy): domain Bacteria; phylum Pseudomonadota; class Gammaproteobacteria; order Burkholderiales; family Burkholderiaceae_C; genus CADEEN01. Next base: position 20,376 of record JANNFB010000090.1, on the reverse strand, counting down.
ACGCGATCGAGGTCTTGCACTCCACCAACAACTTCCCTGAGTTCACCGGCCGCATCTGCCCCGCGCCCTGCGAGGCGGCGTGCACGCTCAATGTCAACGACGATGCGGTCGGCATCAAGTCGATCGAGCACGCCATCATCGACCGCGCCTGGGCGGAGGGCTGGGTTCAGCCGCGGCCGCCTGCTGCCAAGACGGGCAAGCGCGTTGCCGTGGTTGGTTCCGGCCCGGCCGGCTTGGCGGCGGCGCAGCAACTGGCCCGCGCCGGCCATGAGGTGACGGTGTTCGAGAAGAACAGCCGCATCGGTGGCCTGCTGCGCTACGGCATCCCCGACTTCAAGATGGAGAAGACGCACATCGACCGGCGCATCGATCAGATGCAGGCAGAAGGCGTGCGCTTCCGCACCGGCGTGTTGGTGGGCGCCCTGCCCAAGGGCAGCCTGGTGACCAACGACGCGCAGGAAACGATCACCCCGGAGGCGCTGAAAGTCCAGTTCGACGCCGTGCTGCTGACCGGCGGTGCCGAGCAAAGCCGCGACCTGCCGGTGCCCGGCCGCGAGCTCGACGGCGTGCACTTCGCTATGGAGTTCCTGCCGCAGCAGAACAAGGTCGTGGCCGGCGACAAAGTCAAAGGCCAGTTGATGGCCACAGGCAAGCATGTCATCGTCATCGGCGGCGGCGACACCGGCAGCGACTGTGTCGGCACCAGCAACCGCCATGGCGCGGCCAGCGTGACGCAGTTCGAGTTGCTGCCGCAGCCACCCGAGGTCGAGAACAAGCCGCTGGTGTGGCCCTACTGGCCGATCAAGCTGCGCACCAGTTCCAGCCATGAAGAAGGCTGCCAACGCGAGTTTGCGATCGCCACCAAGGAGCTGATCGGCGACGGCACGGGCAAGGGCGGCAAAGTCACCGCGCTCAAGACGGTGCGTGTGGAGTGGCAGGGCGGCAAGATGATCGAGGTGCTCGGCAGCGAGCAAGTGCTCCAGGCCGACCTGGTGCTGCTGGCGATGGGCTTTGTCAGCCCGGTGGCGTCGGTGCTCGAAGCGTTTGGGGTGGAGCGTGACAACCGCGGCAATGCCAAGGCGGTCACCGAGGGTGCAAGCAGCTACCGCACCAATGTGGACAAAGTCTTTGCCGCCGGAGACATGCGCCGCGGGCAGAGCCTGGTGGTGTGGGCGATTCGTGAAGGGCGCCAGGCGGCCAGGGCGGTCGACGAAGCCTTGATGGGGGCCAGCAGCCTGCCGCGTTAGTCAAGACACAAGCTGTAATAGCCCGCCATGGGGGAATCCCGCATGTTTTTGGCATGCGTGAGAGAATCGCGGCCACAAAAACACCCCGCGCCCAGGCTGCTCTGGCCTGCTACGCCGCTTGAAACACGACACCCTGATCGAGATCGACCACGTCACGTTTGGCTATGACGCGAGCCGAACGATCCTCGACGACATCAGCCTCGCCTTCGCGCGTGGCAAGGTCACGGCCATCCTTGGCGGCTCAGGCTGCGGCAAGACAACGCTGCTGCGCCTGATCGGCGGCATGGCAGCGGCCAACCGCGGCCGCGTGGTCTTCGACGGTGATGTGGTGGACGCCCGCGACCGCCAGCGGCTGTTGGTGCAGCGGCGACGCATGGGCATGTTGTTCCAGTTCGGCGCGCTGTTCACCGACTTGACGGTGTTCGACAACGTCGCCTTCCCCCTGCGCGAACACTCGGGTCTCTCGGAATCGATGATTCACGACATCGTGTTGATGAAGTTGCAGGCCGTTGGTCTGCGCGGTGCGGCCGATCTGCGCATCGCAGAGGTCTCGGGCGGCATGGCCCGCCGCGTCGCACTGGCCCGCGCGGTCGCGCTCGATCCGGAACTGATCATGTACGACGAGCCTTTTGCTGGCCTGGACCTGATCTCGATGGGAGTGGCCGCCAACCTGATCCGCAAGCTCAACGATGCAACCGGGGCAACCTCGCTGGTGGTCTCCCACGACGTCCCCGAGTGCATGGCCATCAGCGATCACGTGATCTTGCTGGCCAATGGCGGGCGCATCGTGGCCCAGGGCACGCCGGCCGAGTTGATGGACTCCACTGATCCCGAGACGCGCCAGTTCGTGCGCGGCGAGCCCGATGGGCCGATCAAGTTCCATTACCCCGCGCGGGCATTGGTCGATGACTTTGGCGTTGCCGCGGTCGGCGGCGCGGTGCAGTCGCCATGAGCCTGCTAGACCGCGTGGCGATGGTGGGCGCGCTGACGATCCGCGCCGTGCGCTCCTTCGGGCGCGCCGGTTTGTTCTTTGCAGACCTCGTCGTGCACATGCCGGCGGCACTGCGCCGGTTCAGCCTGGTGGTGCATCAGGTGCATGCCATCGGCAATCGCTCTCTGGTCATCATCCTGTCTTCGGGTCTGGCCGTGGGCTTTGTGCTTGCGCTGCAGATGTACTACGCGCTGGTGCCTTTCGGTGCCACAGAGTCCTTGGGACAGATCGTCAACCTGTCCCTGGTGCGTGAACTCGGACCGGTGGTCACGGCGCTGCTCTTTGCCGGGCGAGCCGGCACATCCCTCACCGCCGAGATCGGTCTGATGAAAGCCGGCGAGCAATTGGCCGCCATGGAAATGATGGCGGTTGACCCGCGCAGCCGCGTGTTGGCGCCGCGCTTCATTGCCGGCGTGATCTCGATGCCCTTGCTGGCGATCCTGTTCTCTGCCGTCGGCATCCTTGGCGCCTGGGTGGTTGGCGTCCTGCTGATCGGCCTGGACGGCGGCAACTTCTGGTCGCTCATGCAGACCCGTGTCGATGTCTGGCGCGATGTCGGCAACGGTGTCGTCAAGAGCTTTGCGTTCGGCATTGTCTGCACGGCCGTGGCGCTGTACCAGGGCTTTGTCACCGAGGCCACGCCCGAGGGTGTGGCCTATGCCACCACCCGCACCGTCGTGGTGTCGTCGCTGTCGGTGCTGGCCATCGATTTCATGCTCACGGCGTTGATGTTCTCGACGCCATGAAGCCCTTCGGAGAATCAAGATGAGTAAAAGAGCCATAGAAACCATGGTCGGTCTGTTCGTGCTCCTGGGCATTGCCGGGGCGCTGTTCCTTTCCCTCCAGGCAGCCAACCTGGCCAGCTTCGGTGAGCGCAAGGGTTACGTCGTCAGCGCCAAGTTCGACAACATCGGCGGCTTGAAGGCTCGTGCTCCCGTGCGAAGCGCGGGTGTCACGATCGGGCGTGTCCTGAAGATCAGGCTGGACCCGAAGACCTATCAAGGCATCGTCACGATGGAGATCCACGACGACGTGCGTTTCCCGAAAGACTCTTCGGCCAAGATCCTCACGTCGGGCCTGCTCGGCGATCAGTACGTCGGCATGGAGCCGGGCGCCGACGAGAAGGAACTCGCCGGCGGCGACGTGATTCGACAAACCCAGTCGGCCGTGGTGCTGGAAAACCTGATCGGTCAGATGATCTTCAACAAGGCCGCCGATGCCGGCGACAGCAACGGAGCGGACAAGAAATGAGCTTTCGCGACCCCCTGCGCTCGCGCTCCCGCGCGATGTTGCTTTGCCTGATGGCGCTGGCGGGCACGGCCCAGGCGCAAACTGCCAAAGACCCGATCGAGGGCTGGAACCGGGCGATTTTCAGCTTCAATGAAGGTCTGGACGCAGCCGTGCTCAAGCCTGTCGCTACCGGCTACCAAGCCGTGGTGCCCGCGCCTGTGCGCAGTGGGGTCACGAACGTCTTCAACAACCTGAACGATGGCTGGTCGGCCATCAACCACCTCTTGCAGGGCAAGCCAGTGGCCGCAGCACAGATGACCATGCGGATGGCCACCAACACGCTCTTCGGCATCGCCGGTCTGTTCGATGTCGCCAGCGATCTGGGCATCGAGCGCCAGTCGGAAGACTTCGGTCAGACCCTTGGGCGCTGGGGTTTGCCGGCTGGCCCCTACCTCGTGTTGCCGCTGCTGGGTTCTTCGTCCCTGCGCGACACCGCCGCCTTGCCAGTCGATCTGCAATGGCGGCCTGCGGCACTGACTGACGACAGCACCGCACGCATCGGCATCTCGGCACTTCAGCTGGTGGATGTTCGCGCGGGCCTGCTCGGCGCGAGCCGCATCGTTGACGGGATCGCCCTGGACAAGTACGTTTTCATCCGCGACGCTTACTTGTCGCGCCGGCGCAATCAGGTCTACGACGGTGATCCGCCCGATCTGCCCGAGGCCAAAGACGACGCGCTGGTCGCTCCCGGTAAACCCTAGACGCCCGGCTGCGTTGTAGGTCACTGCGTCGAGCCGCTCGACGCGCCTGAAAGGAAACATATGTTGTTCAAGCAAGTACTGAGTGCGCTGACCCTGGCCCTGACCCTCGGCTGGGCCCCTGTTCACGCTGCCACGGCGCCAGACGCCCTCATCAAACAGGTCTCGACGGAAGTCATCGACACCGTCAAGAGTGACAAAGCCATTCAGGCGGGTGATGTCGCCAAGATCATTGCTTTGGTCGACACCAAGGTGATGCCGCATGTGAATTTCCAGCGCATGACGGCCTCGGCCATCGGTCGCCACTGGCGCACTGCGACGCCCGAGCAGCAAAAGCGACTGCAAGACGAGTTCAAGATCCTGATCGTGCGCACCTATGCCGGCGCGCTCACGCAAGTGAAGGACCAGACCGTCCAGCTCAAGCCCCTGCGCGCTGCGGCGGAAGACACGGAGGTTGTCGTTCGCACCGAGGTCAAGGGCAAGGGCGAGGGCATCCAACTCGACTACCGCCTCGAGAAGATCGGCAGCGACTGGAAGATCTACGACGTCAATGTGCTGGGTGTCTGGCTGGTGGAGCAGTACAAGTCCAGCTTTGCGCAGGAGATCGGCAGCGTCGGCATCGACGGCCTGATCACCAAGCTGGCGGATCGCAACAAGGCTGCCGCTAAGAGCTGAGCGATGTTCGCGCTGCCCGAAACGGTGACCCTGAGTCACACCGCCGCTGCGGTGCGTTCTGTCGAGGAAGCGCTCGGCCAGGGCAGCGTCGAGAAGGGCGCTTTCACGGTGGATGCCACCGCGTTGCGCAATTTCGACACCTCTGCCATTGCCTTGCTGCTCGAAGCCCGTCGCCTGGCTCAGGCGGCCGGTCGCACCTTCACAGTGCGGGGCGCGCCGGCGCCTTTGATGGAGCTGTCTGGCCTGTATGGTGTCGACAGCTTGCTGGGCTTTGCACCCGCCGCCGCCGAAACTCACTCCGCCTTGGCGTAGCGCTTGGCGCGCAGGTTGCGCTTGATCTCGGCCAGCATCGGCCGCAGTGACGCGCCCAGTCGCAGGGCCACCCCGGTGGTCAGGATGTCGATGATCACCAGGTGCAACAACCGCGACACCATGGGGCTGTAGCGGTCGTAGTCTTCCGGGTGGTCGGCGGCCAGCAGGACATGCTGCGGGCTGCTCGAGGCGTGTGCCAGTGGTGAGCCGCTGGCGGTGATCACGATGGTGGTGGCGCCCTTGCGGCGCGCAATCTCGGCGGCATCGAGCAGATCGCGGCTGCGGCCCGAGTTGGAAATGATCACGGCGCAGTCGCCCGGCTGCAGCATGGTGGCGCTCATCACCTGCACATGGCCGTCGCTGACGGCACTGGCCGCCACGCCGAGGCGAAAGAATTTGTGCTGTGCGTCCTCGGCGACGATGCCCGAATTGCCGACGCCATAGAACTCGATGCGCCGGCCCTGGCCGCAGGCTGCCGCCAGAGCGGTGATGGCGCGCTCGAAGGCATGACCCGCAGCATCGTTGCGGTATTTGAGCAGGGCACTGACGGAGTTGTCGATGACCTTGACCATGATGTCGCCGGCCTTGTCGTCCTCATCGACCGAGCGGTGCACGAAGGGCACGCCCTCGTTGACGGCACCCGCCAGCTTCAGTTTGAAGTCGGCCAGGCCGTCGTAGCCGACGCTGCGGCAGAAGCGGATCACGGTGGGCTTGCTGACGTGCGAGCGTTCGGCCAGTTCGCTCACCGGCAAGCTGGCAAAGCTGCGCGGATCGGCCAGCACCAGTTTGGCCACGCGCTGCTCGGCAGGAGGTAAGGCTGGCAGCGCAGCCAGCACACGCTCGAGCATCGACAAGCCGTTATTCCTCTTCAGCCCAGGCGAAGCCGTCGCGTGCGATCAATGCGCTGGAGGCGGGTGGCCCCCAGGTACCGACCGCGTAGGGCCGTGGGCCGGTGGTGTCGTTGCGCCAGGCCTCCAGGATCGGTTCGACCCATTGCCAGGCCTGCTCCTGCTCGTCGCTGCGCACGAACAAGTTCAGGCGCCCGGCAATGGCATCCAGCAAGAGGCGTTCATAGGCGCCGACGCGTTCGCTCAGGAAAGCCTTGTCGAAGTCCAGGTCGAGCGACACCGGCGACAACTGCTCCGGCATGTTGGCAGCGGTCCTGCCGCCCTTGGCGGCGAGCAGGTGCAACTCCAGTCCGTCTTCGGGCTGCAAGTTGATCACCAGTTTGTTCGCGCGGCTGGTGCCGGCAAAGATCGGGTGCGGCACTGGGCGGAAATTGACGACGATCTGCGCGTCGCGCGCCGCGAGCCGCTTGCCGGTGCGCAGATAGAACGGCACCCCGGCCCAGCGCCAGTTCTGTACCTCGGTGCGCAGGGCCACGAAGGTCTCGCAGACACTGCCGGCCGGCACCTTGACCTCTTCGAGGTAGCCCGGTACCGCCTTGCCGTCCACCGTGCCAGCGCGGTATTGGCCGCGCACCACATCGCGCGCCACGCTGTCGGGCGTGAAGGGCTTGAGTGACTTCAACACCTTCAACTTCTCGTCGCGGATCGAGTCGGCGTCGCCGTTGGCGGGCGGCTCCATCGCGATCATGGTCAGCAACTGCAGCGCGTGGTTCTGCACCATGTCGCGCAGGGCGCCGGTGCGGTCATAGAAGTCGCCCCGTGTTCCCACACCGAGGGCTTCGGCGATCGTGATCTGGATGTTGGCGATGCTCTCGCGCCGCCACAAGGGCTCGAACAGGGCGTTGCCGAAGCGCAGCGCGGCCAGGTTCTGCACGGCGGCCTTGCCCAGGTAATGGTCGATGCGCAGGGCCTGGCTTTCCCGGAACGACGCGCTGACGACGCGGTTGATCTCCTGTGCACTGGCCAGGTCGTGGCCGAGCGGCTTTTCCAGCACCACACGCACGTTGGGCCCGTTCAAGCCGACGGCGCCAAGCTGGGCGCAGATCTGCGGAAACAGGTGCGGGCTGGTGGCCAGGAACAGCACCACGGTGTCGGCGCCGCGCGCATCGACCCACTGCTTCAGCCCGGCGTAGTGCTCCGGCTGCGACAAGTCCATGCGCCGGTAGTGCAGCAGGGCGGCAAAGCGGCTGAACTCATCGTCACTCGGGCGCTTGGCGCTTTCGACGTCGCAGAAGCGGTCGCGGATGAAGGCGCGGTATTCGTCGTCGCTGCGCTCGTCACGGGCCACCGCCAGGATGCGCCCGCCCTCGGGCAGCTTGCCATGTCGCCAAGCCTGGAACAGGGCCGGCACCAGCTTGCGCCAGGTCAGGTCGCCAGTGCCGCCGAAGAAAACGAGGTCGAAGGACATGGGCTGTGGCCGCACCGCGGCTGTAACTTTATTACGTACGCGATGATGCAGGAGTTTCTCCGGTGGGTCAACGCGCACGCGCTGCGCACCGCCGGCTGGCGTTCTAATGGCGGTGCGCCAACTGGCGCGCTGCCCAAGCCGCCCCATGAACCAGCTCGACCAACTCAAGCAACACACGACCGTGGTTGCCGACACCGGCAATTTCAAGCAGCTCGCGGCCTTCGCGCCGCGCGATGCCACGACCAACCCGTCGCTGATCCTCAAGGCGGTGCAACAGCCCGAGTACGCGCCCTTGCTGGCGGATGCTGTCGCTGCAAAGAAGGGCCGCTCACTGGACCGCATCGTCGACGAAGTGCTGGTCCGCTTCGGTCTGGAGATCCTCAAGGTCGTGCCGGGACGTGTCTCGACCGAGGTCGATGCGCGCTTGTCATTCGACACTGCGGCGAGCATCGCCCGTGCGCATCGCGTGATCGAGCTGTACGAGCGTGCCGGCATCGGCCGCGAGCGGGTGCTGATCAAGCTGGCGGCCACGTGGGAGGGCATCCAGGCGGCCAAGGCGCTCGAGCACGAGGGCATCCACTGCAATCTGACCCTGTTGTTCGCGTTCTGCCAAGCGGTGGCCTGTGGCGAAGGCGGCATCACCTTGATCTCACCCTTCGTCGGCCGCATCTACGACTGGCACAAGAAGGCAGCCGGCGCGGCCTGGGACGAAGCCGCGATGGCGGGTGCCAGCGACCCCGGTGTTCAATCCGTGCGCCAGATCTACACGTATTACAAGCACTACGGTGTGGCCACCGAAGTCATGGGCGCCAGCTTTCGCAACGTCGGCCAGATCCAGGCGCTGGCCGGTTGCGACCTGCTGACGATCAGCCCCGACCTGCTGGCGCAATTGCAGGCCAGCAGCGAGCTGCTGCCGCGCGTCCTCGACCCCGAGGTCGCCCGCCGCACATCCCTGCATGCTGCGAGCTTCAATGAGGCCGCCTTCCGCTACGCCCTCAACGAGGATGCGATGGCGACCGAGAAGCTGGCTGAAGGCATCCGCGCCTTTGCCGTCGACGCCGTCAAGCTCGACAAGATGATTGCGGCCCTGGCATGAGCATGCGCTGCGATCAGACGGCCGCCTGGGCCGCGCTGCAAGGCCACTACCAAGCGCATGGCCGCGACTTCGACCTGCGCGAGGCCTTTGCCCGCGATGCAGGTCGGACCCGTGCGCTGTCCTTCGAGGCGCCCGAGGTCTTTGCCGACCTGTCGAAGAACCGCCTCGACACCGCGACGCTGAAGTTCCTGCTCGATCTGGCGCGCGAGTGCGGCCTTGAGGCCCAACGGGATGCGATGTTCTCGGGCGCACCGATCAATGCCACCGAGGGTCGCGCCGTCCTGCACACCGCCCTGCGCGCGCCGCGTGGGCAAGGCCTGCACAGCGACGACGTGCATACGGTTCTCGACGCGTCGCTGGCCTACGTCGAGCGCGTGCGCGACACCGCGGCCAGCGGCTTTCGCCATGTCGTCAACATCGGCATCGGCGGCAGCGACCTGGGCCCGCAGATGGTGGTGCCCGCGCTCGACGCTTATGGCCACCCCGAGCTGACGCTGCACTTCGTCAGCAACGTCGATGGCCACGACATCACGCGTGTGCTGCACAGGCTCGACCCGGCCGACACCCTCTTCATCGTCGCCTCGAAAACCTTCACGACCCAGGAGACGATGGCCAACGCGCAGGCCGCACGCGACTGGTTTGTTGCCAAGGGCGGCACCGATGTGGCGAAGCATTTCGTCGCCACCACCACCAATGTCGAGGCCGCGGCGCGCTTCGGCATCACCACCACCTTCGGTTTCTGGGACTGGGTCGGTGGCCGCTACTCGCTGTGGAGCGCGATCGGGCTGCCGATCGCGCTGGCCATCGGCGCCGACAACTTCCGTGCCTTGCTGGCCGGCGCGCACGCCATGGATCGGCACTTCGAGACGGCGCCGCTCGAGCGCAACCTTCCCGCCCTGCTGGGCCTGCTCGACCTTTGGTACCGCAATTTCCACGGCTTCACGAGCCGCAGCGTCGCGCCCTATCACCAAGGGCTGGCGCGTCTGCCGGCCTACCTGCAACAGCTCGAGATGGAAAGCAACGGCAAGCGTGTCGACATGGCCGGCCAGGCGCTGCCGTTCGCCACCAGCCCGGTGGTCTGGGGCGAGGCCGGCACGAACGGCCAGCACGCCTACTTCCAGATGCTGCACCAGGGCACTGACGTGATCCCGGTCGAGTTCATCGCTGTCAAGACGCCGGCCCACAGCCTGGCCGACCAGCACGCCAAGCTGCTGGCCAACTGCCTGGCGCAGAGCCAGGCCCTGATGCTCGGCAAGACGGCTGCCGAGGCCCTGGCCGAAGCCCCGCCGACCGCGTCGAAGACGATCGATGCCCAGACGCTGGCCGCGCACCGCAGCTTTCCCGGCAACCGGCCGAGCACCACGCTCGTGCTCGACGCCCTGACGCCGCGCTCGCTCGGCGCGCTGATCTCTCTCTACGAGCACCGCGTCTTCGTCAGCGGCGCGCTGTGGGGCATCAACAGCTTCGACCAATGGGGCGTCGAGCTGGGAAAGGCGCTGTGCAATCAGCTCTTGCCGCGTTTGGCTTCCGGCGACACCACCGGGCTGGACGGATCGACAGCGGCGCTGTTGTCGCGGCTGCGGCGCTGAGGCGAAGCGGCCGGCGCGGCTCGGCGCTCAGCCCGTCAAGCCGCGCACCGCCTGCCGTGCTGCCTCGAAGGCTTGCTCGACGATGCGCTGCTTCCAGGCATCGGTGTCGGTGTAGAAAGCGTCACGCACGCGCCGCTTGATCGCCGCGCCTTGCGCCGCGTCGGCCTCGGGGTGGCACTCGAGCCAGTGGTCGCCGCGCAGCGCGTCGATGACTTCCAGCAGCGGCACGGTGCCGTACTCGAGCGCGATGCCGGTGTACTCGGCCTGCGCGCACTCTTGGTACGCAGCCAGCCACATCGTGCCGGTCAGCAGGGCGGAGGCCGAGCTGCCGTCGTAGATCGAGGTCACCTCGGCGCCCCACCAGGCGCGTGCCCGCTCCAGCGCCTGCGCGTCGTCGCGGCAGGCGAAGATGCGCTCGCCATGGCCGCTCGGCCCCAAGCCGGTGTGCAGGTCGATCCAGCCCAGGCGCCCGCAGCGCTGGCCATACGCCTGCAACACGTGGCGCAGGGTGACCTGGCTCCAGGTCGGATTCACGCCGCCGTACCACAGGCCGAGCGGGTGGCTGTACTGGCCGCTGGTGATGGCGGCCTGCGTTGCCGCCGGCCCATGCTTGGCGGCGTAGCGCTCAATCCCCGCCTGCACCGCGGCGGTCGGCGGCCACTGCTCGGGCACCAACAGGTGCACCAGTTCGTCATAGCCGGCATTGGCCGGCAGCGGCTGCGAGAAATCCTGGAAGTTGCGGTTCAGGTCCACCCCTTCCTGCGTCACCCGGCGCAGCCAGGAAAAGCCATGCGGGTTGAGGGCGTGGATGTAGAGCACCGCCACGCCGCTGTCGCGCAGCAGGGCGTGCCAGGCGGCGTCACGCAACAGCGCCACTTGCACGCCCGAGCCGCAGAAGCCCTCGGCGCCGTGGCAGGCGCTGCTGATCAGCAACAGCGATCGCGCGTCGCGTGCGCCTTCGCGCGCCACATCCATGGCCAGCGCTTCGCCGTCACGGCCCAGCAGCGGATGGGCGTGGCTGGTCACATCCAGACCGGCCGCCTCGGCCGCTTCGAGGAACTTGGCGCGGGCCTCGGCGTAGCTCTGGGCGAAGGGGCTGCCGGCGTCCATGCTCACGCCAGCGGCTCGGCCAGCCAGGCCTCGGCCAGACGCACCCACATCGTCGCGCCGAGGGGGATCAGGTCGTCGTTGAAGTCGTAGCTGGCGTTGTGCAGCGTGCACGGTCCCATGCCGTGGCCAAGCGTGCGGTGTTCGCCATCGCCGTTGCCGATCAGGAAGTAGCACCCCGGCTTGGCTTGCAGGAAGTAGCTGAAGTCCTCGGCGGTCATCGTTGCTTCGCACTCGAGCACATTGCTCGGACCGATCACATCGGCCAGGGTGCGACGCACGAAGTCGGTTTCGGCCACATGGTTGACCAGGGGCGGGTAGTTGCGCACGAACTCGAAGTCGCACTCGGCCTCGAAGGCGCGGCAGGTGTGCTCGGCAATCGCCTGCATGCGGCGCTCGACCAGATCCAGGGTCTCGGTGCTGAAGGTGCGCACCGTGCCTTCGAGCTCGCAGCTCTGCGCGATCACGTTGGTGGCCTCGCCGGCGTGGATCATGGTGACCGAGATCACGGCCGTCTCGACCGGCCGTTTGTTGCGCGTGACGATGGTCTGCAAGGCCTGCACGATCGCACAAGCCACCGGCACCGGGTCGATGCCCATGTGGGGAAGTGCGGCATGCGCGCCCTTGCCGCGAACCGTGATCTTGAACTCGTTCGAGCTGGCAAAGATCGCGCCCGGCCGCACGCCGACCTGCCCCACCGCCATGCCCGGCCAGTTGTGCGCGCCGAAGATGGCCTCCATCGGGAACTTCTCGAACAGGCCTTCCTTGATCATCTCCCGTGCACCGCCGCCGCCCTCTTCGGCCGGCTGGAAGACAAGGTAGACGGTGCCGTCGAAGTTGCGCTGGCGTGACAAGTACTTGGCCGCCGCCAGCAGCATGGCCGTGTGGCCATCGTGGCCGCAGGCGTGCATCTTGCCGGCGTGCTTGCTGGCATGGGCGAACTGGTTGCGCTCGGTCACCGGCAAGGCGTCGATGTCGGCGCGCAGGCCGACGGCGCGATTCGATGTGCCGCTCTTGACGATGCCGACCACGCCGGTGGTTCCCAGGCCGCGGTGCACCGGAATGCCCCACTCGGTCAGCGCCTTGGCGATCAGGTCACTGGTGCGCTGCTCGTGGAAACACAGCTCCGGGTGGGCGTGGATGTCACGTCGCAGCGTGGTGATGGCCGAGGCATCGGCCAGGATGGATTCGATCAACTGCATGGCAGGCCTCGCGGGCGATGGAGCGGACCAGTTTACGCCGCGGCCCGAAGCCGCGCAGCCGCCTGCAGCCGGCTAGCGCCGAACCCGGCCGGTGCCGTCGAGGATGGTCAGATCGACGAAGCTCGAGCCGACGCGCTTGCGTGGGCTGAAGTCCACGCCGAAGCCGCCCAGGTCGAAGCTCTGCATCGACTCCAGGCCGGCGATCAAACTTTCTCGCGTGGCGGCAGTGCCGGCGCGGCGCAAGCCTTCGAGCAGGACGCGGCCCGCGATGTAGCCCTCGATGCTGCTGTAGTTCGGCACCACCTTGGTCGCGGCGGCGCTGGCGGCTGTGATGAACTCGTTGGTCAGCGGGATCAGGGGGGCGAACGGGTAAGGCATCACCTGGCTCACCACGACGCCGCGCGCCTCGGGGCCGAGTTCGTCGGCCAGCGCCTGGGTGCCGACGAAGGACACGTTGTAGAACTGCCCCGCGTAGCCGGCCTTGCGCGCGGCGCGCACGAACGCGGCACAGCTCTTGTAGGCGCTGATCTGCACGATCGCCTCGGGCTTGCCGAGCAGGATCTTGGCCAGCGCTGCAGACACGTCGGTCGAGTTGCGCTCGACCGTGCCGGTCGCCACGGCCTCCAGTTGCTGCGCCTTGAGGGCCCGCGTCACGCCGTCCAGCCCGGCCTGGCCGTAGCTGTCGTTCTGGTGAAACACGGCCACGCGTTTCATGCCCACCTGGGTCACCTGGCTGACGATGCGCGCGGTCTCGTCGAAGTAGGAGGCGCGCAGGTGGAAGGCGTAGCGGTTGAACGGGTCGCGCAGCGCCTGCGCGCCGGTGAAGGGCGCAATGAAGGGGGTGCGGGACGCCGTCGCCAGGGGCAGGGCGACCAGGCTGGTCGGCGTGCCGATGTAGCCGAACAAGGCCAGCACGTCCTCGCCGAGCAGGGCTTGGGTATTGGCCTCGCAACGGGCCGGCTCGTAGCCATCGTCCATGGTGCGCCACTCGATGCTGCGGCCGTTCACACCGCCGCGTGCATTGGCGCGGTCGAAGGCCAGCTTGGCGCCGTGTTGGAACTGGATGCCGAGCTGCGCTGCCGGGCCGGTCAGCGCCGCCGACTGCCCAATCAGGATGGCGCGCGATTGCGCCAAGGCGGGCGCGGCGAGCGACGCGGCGCCAAGGGCCAGGTGGTGCAGGGCAGTGCGACGTTTCATGGGGGCCACCGCTGAATGATCAGCCGCGAGCGTACGGTGGCGGGGCCATGGCGCCCAGCGCCGGTGGGCTGTTTGCGCGCTGCGGGTGTGCAATAGTTCATCCATGACCACCGCTGTTACACCGTTGGCTGACACAGAAGGCGCATCGCGCACCGTCCACGCCACTTGTCCGCACGATTGCCCCGACACCTGCGCCATGCGCGTCACTGTCAAGGGCGGTCGCGTGGTGCGCATCCAGGGCGACCCGGACCACGCCAGCACGCAGGGCGTGCTGTGCACCAAGGTCAGCCGCTACGCCGAGCGCAGCCACCACGCCGAGCGCGTGCTGCATCCGCTCAAGCGGGTCGGCCCCAAGGGCCGCGGCGAGTTCGTGCGCGTTTCGTGGGACGAGGCGCTCGGCGACATCGCAACGCGGCTGTCGGCGATCGCAGCACGCGACCCGCAGGGCATCCTGCCGTACAGCTATGCCGGCACCATGGGCCTGTTGCAGGGTGAGGCCATGGCGGCTCGCTTCTTCCACAAGCTCGGCGCCTCGCTGCTCGACCGCACCATCTGCTCGATGGCCGGCGGCGAGGCACTGGCCGCGACCTATGGCACCAAGGTCGGCATGCACACCCGCTTCTTTGCCGAGAGCAAGTTGATCGTGATCTGGGGCAGCAACTCGATCACCAGCAACCTGCATTTCTGGACCCTGGCCCAGGAGGCCAAGCGGCGCGGCGCCAAGCTGATCGCGATCGATCCGCGGCGTACCGAGACGGCCGAGAAGTGCCACCAGCACATCGCCCTGCTGCCGGGCACCGACGGCGCGTTGGCGCTGGGCGTGATGCACGAGCTGCTGGCGCAGGATTGGCTCGACCATGACTACATCGAAAGCCATGTCGATGGCTTCGAGGCCTTGCGCCAGCGCATCGCCGAGTGGCCGCCTGAGCGGGCCGCGGCGGTGTGTGGCATCCGCGCCGACGAAGTGCGCGGCCTGGCGCGCGATCTCGGCACCACCCAACCCGCAGCGATCCGCCTGAACTACGGCATGCAGCGGGTCAAGGGGGGCGGCAGCGCGGCGCGCCTGATCGCCCTGTTGCCCTGCCTGACGGGCGCCTGGCGCCACCGCGCCGGCGGCTTGCTGCTCTCCAGCTCCGGCTGGTTCAAGCCGTACCGGCAGGCCGCGCTGGAGCGCCCGGCGGGGCTGGCCTCGCCGCTCGGGCACACGCTGGCGCGCACCATCAACATGAGCACCATCGGCGACGACCTGCTGCGCGAGGCCTCGCCCACATTCGGGCCGAAGATCGAGGCGCTGATCGTCTACAACAGCAACCCGGTGGCCGTCGCGCCGGAGTCGAAGAAGGTGGTGGCGGGTTTCGCCCGCGAGGACCTCTTCACTGTCGTCCTCGAGCACTTCCTTACCGACACGGCCGACCACGCCGACTACGTGCTGCCGGCCACCACCCAGCTCGAGCACCTGGATGTGCACACCACCTACGGCCACACCGATGTGATGTTCAACGAGCCGGCGATCGCCCCGCTCGGCCAGGCCAAGCCGAACACGCAGATCTTCCGCGAGCTGGCGGCGCGCATGGGCTTCACCGAAGCTTGCTTTGCCGATGACGATGAGGCGCTGGCACGCCAGACCTTCGACTGGGCCGCCCTCGGCACCTCGTTCGAAACACTGCGCGCCACCGGCTGGGCCAGCCTGCCGCTGCCCGAGGCGCCGTTCGCCAACGGCGGCTTCGCCACGCCCAGCGGCAAGGCGCAGGCCGATGGCGGCGGCCTGGGTGTGCCCGAGCATGTGCCCAACCACGAGAGCGCGTTGTCGTCGCCGGCGCTGGCGCAACGCTTCCCGCTGGCGATGATCTCGCCGCCGGCGCGTCACTTCCTCAACTCGAGCTTCGTCAACGTCAAGAGCCTGCGCGCGATCGAGGGCGAGCCGCTGCTCGAGATGCATGCCGACGACGCTGCCGCGCGCGGCATCGAGAGCGGCCACGTGGCGCGCATCTTCAACGACCGCGGCGAGTACCGCTGCAAGGTCGAGATCAGCGAGCGCGCCCGGCCCGGCGTGGTCAACGGCCTGGGCATCTGGTGGCGCAAGCTGGGGGCTGACGGCACCAACGTCAACGAGGTGACCAGCCAAGCGCTGACCGACATCGGCCGCGCCCCGACCTTCTACGACTGCCTGGTGCAAGTCGAAACAGCATGACCCACCCCCGTAGCGGCTGCGCCGCTCCCCCTCAAGGGGGCCGAGGGCTGCGGCTCCAAGCCGACCTGCGTTGGCTTGGACGGGCCGAGGAATGGCCGCGTCTCGCGGCCATGCGGCCTGCAAGGCACGCCGGCGGCCGGGCGAAGCCCGATCCGCGGCGCGCGCTTGGCCACGCTCGGCGCGGCGCGGGCTCATGAAGCGCAGGCTGCTTGTGGCGGGCCTCGGCGCAACGGCAAGTCTTGCGGCATTGATAGCGACTGCCTGTCTGACAACGGGCTGCTCGACCCTGGGCTACTACGCGCAATCGGTGGGCGGCCATCTCGACCTGCTGCAACGTGCGCGGCCGATCGATGACGTTGTCGCGGACGCGCGCACGCCAGACGCGCTGCGCGAGCGCCTGGCGCTGGCAGCGCGCATGCGCGATTTCGCGGTCAGCGAACTCGGCTTGCCCGACAACCGCAGCTACCGCCGCTACAGCGAGCTCGGCCGAGCGGCGGCGGTGTGGAACGTCGTGGCCGCGCCCGAGCTGTCTTTGACGCTGCAGACCTGGTGCTTTCCGGTGGTCGGCTGCGTCGGCTACCGCGGCTACTACGACCGCGCGGCGGCCGACGCCGAGGCCCAGGCCCTGCGGGCGGGCGGCCTCGAGGTCTCGGTCTACGGGGTGCCTGCTTACTCCACCCTGGGCAAGCTCGACTGGCTGGGGGGCGACCCGCTGCTCAGCACGTTTGTGCAGTGGCCCGAGGGCGAGCTGGCGCGCCTGATCTTCCATGAGCTGTCGCACCAGATCGCCTACGCAGCCGACGACACCATGTTCAACGAGTCTTTCGCGACCGCGGTCGAGCGCATCGGGGGTGCCCGCTGGTTGGCCGAGCGGGCGGGGCCGGCGGCGCGCGAGCAGTACGCCGCGCTCGACAGTCGGCGCTGCGATTTCCGCGCCCTCACCGGGCGCACCCGCGACCGCCTCGACGCCCTTTACCGCAGCAGTGCCAGCGACGGCGACAAGCGCCTCGGCAAGGCCGCCCTGATGGCCGAATTGCGCAGCGACTACGCGAGGCTCAAGGCAGAGCGCTGGGGTGGGTTCAATGGCTACGACGGCTGGTTCGAACGCGCCAACAACGCTTCCTTCGGCGTGCTCGCCGCCTACAACGAGTGGGTGCCGCAGTTCGAGCGCCTGTTCGAACGCGAGGGGCGCGACTTCAGGCGTTTCTATGCCGAGGTCATTCGCCTGGCCGGCTTGCCGAAGGCCGAGCGGCGGGCGACACTGCAGGCCCTCTGAAGCTCAGGAGACAGGTCTGTGGCCGACATCAACATTCACCGTGAACACAGCCTGGGGCTGGCCAAGGCGCGCAAGATCGCCTGGCAATGGGCCGAAGATGTCGAGAAGAAGTTCGACATGCAGTGCAGCGTGCTCGAAGGCGAGACCAGTGACACCGTCTCGTTCACGCGCTCGGGCGTCAACGGGCAGCTGATCGTCGCGGCCGACCACTTCGACCTGAAGGCCAAGCTCGGTTTTCTGCTCGGCGCCTTCTCCAAGACCATCGAAGCCGAGATCCTGAAGAACCTCGACGCCTTGCTGGCCAAGAGCGCCAAGCCGGCGGCCAAGAAGGCCGCGAAGAAGTAGCGCGCTACTTGAGCGACTCGATCAGGTCGATGTACTCCTGCATCGCGGTCTTCGCGTCTTTGCCCTTGATGGCGCTCCACGCATCCCATTTGGCGCGACCGACCATGTCGGTGAAGCCGGGGCGCTTGCCGTCGACGTCGCCGTCGCCCGCCTGCTTGAACAGCGCATAGAGCTGGAGCAGGGTGGCGTTGTCGGGTTTCTCCGGCAGCTTCTTGCTGTCGGCGACGGCTTTGTCGAAGCTGGCTTTGAGGTCGGCCATGGGGAAGTCCTTTCGGGGTAGATTCGGGTAGACGGGTGGCATCTTAGCGAGCATCGTCAGCTCCCTGCACCGCACCCAGGCCGAGGAAACCCGATGACCGCCCCCGCCCATGCCGAGCGTAGCGAACGCATGTCGCGTGTCGACACGGCTTGGCTGCGCATGGACACCGACGCCAACCTGATGATGATCGTCGGGGTCTGGCTGCTCGAGCCCCGGTTGACGCTGGCCGAGTTGCAGCAACGCATCGGGCAGACCCTGCTGGCCTACCCGCGCTTTCGTCAGAAGGTGGTGGAAGACGCGGCGGGCGCGGCCTGGGTCACCGACACCGCCTTCGACATCGGCCACCATGTGCGCGCTGGCACGCTGGGCCGGCGCGCGGGCGAGTCGCCCACCCAGGCCCTCAAGCGCCATGTCGCCCAGCTGGCCGCCACCCCCCTCGACCCGGCCCGCCCGCTGTGGCAGTTCGAGCTGATCGAAGATCTCGACGGCCAGGGCAGTGCCCTGATCTGCCGCATCCACCATTGCATCGGCGACGGCATTGCCCTGCTGTCGGTGACGCTGTCGATCGCCGATGGCGGCAAGCCCCCGCCGGTGCGCAAGCGGCGCGAGCCAGCGCACGACGCAGAGCCCGACTGGCTGTCCGACACCGTGCTGCGGCCTATGGCCGACATGATGGTCAAGGCCATCGCGCTCACCGGCCAAGGCGTCGGCCGCGGCCTCGAGCAGTTGTCGCATCCCGGCGGCGGCTCGCTCGAAGCGGCGCGCATGGGCTTGCAGATCTTCAATGACGTGGCCGCCTTCGCGCTGATGCCAGACGACTCGCCCACGCGCCTGAAGGGCCATGCCACACCCGGCAAGCGCGTGGCCTGGGGCGAACCGGTGCCGCTGGACGAAGTCAAGGCCGTCGGCAAGGTGCTGGGCGGCTCGATCAACGATGTGGTGCTGTCCTGCGTGGCCGGTGCCATCGGTGAGTACCTGCGCAGCAAGGGCGACGACCCGGCGGGCCTGCAGATCCGCGCCATGGTGCCCGTCAACCTGCGCCCGCTCGACCAGGCCTACAAGCTCGGCAACCGCTTCGGCCTGGTGCCCCTGGTGTTGCCCATCGGCATCGCCAACCCGATCGAGCGACTGGTGGCCGTGAGAGCGCGCATGGCCGAGCTCAAGGGCAGCTACCAGCCACTGCTGGCGTTCGGCGTGCTGGCGCTGTCGGGCCTGGTGGTCAAGCCGGTGCAGACGGCCATCACCCACCTGTTCGCCAAGAAGGCCACGGCCGTGATGACGAATGTGCCGGGCCCAAGCGAAGCGCTGGCCTTTTGCGGCCGCCGCGTCAAGCAAGTCATCTTCTGGGTGCCGCAGTCCGGCGACATCGGCCTGGGCGTGTCGATCTTGTCTTACGCCGGCGGCGTGCAGTTCGCGCTGATCACGGATGCCAAGATGTGCCCGGACCCCGAAGCCATCATCGAGCGCTTCGCGCCCGAATTCGAGAAACTGCTGTGGCTGGCGCTGATGGCGCCTTGGCCCGGCGACAAGTAACCCCTGGAGAGAGTGACCATGTCTGCCTTCTTGAACCGCCGTCAGGTGGCCCATGCCGCCGCCGCTTTGTTGGCCAGCACCGCGCTGCCACTCATGGCCGCCACACCCAAGGACACCCTGGTGGTGGCCTCGGCATTCGACGACATCATTTCTCTCGACCCGGCCGAGGCCTTCGAGATCTCGGCCGGCGAACTGATGGGCAACGGCTACGACCGCCTGCTGCGCTACGACGTCAACGACCCGTCCAAACTGCTGCCCGACCTGGCGGTGAAGTGGAGTGCGTCTGCCGATGGCAAGACCTACAGCTTCGAGTTGAAGCCGGGTGTCAAGTTTGCCTCGGGCAACGCCCTCAGCGCCGAGGACGTGGTCTTCTCCTTCCACCGCGCGGTGCTGCTCGACAAGACCCCGGCCTTCATCCTGACGCAGTTCGGCCTGACCAAGGACAACGTCAAGGACAAGGTCAAGCAGACCGGCCCGCTCACGCTCACGCTCGAGACCGACAAGTCTTATGCGCCGACCCTGGTCTACAACTGCCTGACGGCCAACATCGCCAGCATCGTCGACAAGAAACTGCTGATGAGCAAGGAGGCGGTGAAGGACGGTGCGAGCGACATGGGCTATGCCTGGTTGAAGACCAACTACGCCGGTTCCGGCCCGTTGAAGATCCGCGAGTGGCGTGCCAATGAGCTGGTCACACTCGAGCGCAACGACAACTACCACGGGGCCAAGTCGAAGCCGGCGCGCGTGATCTACCGCCACGTCAAGGAGAGCGCCACCCAGCGCCTGCTGCTCGAGAAGGGCGATGCCGACATCGCGCGCAACCTCAGCCCGCAGGACCTGGCGGCGCTGGCCAGCAACAAGGACGTGAAGACGACCGCCACACCCAAGGGCACGGTCTACTACTTCAGCCTGAACATGAAGAACCCCATCCTGGCCAAGCCCGAAGTGCGCGAAGCCTTCAAGTGGCTGGTCGACTACAACGCCATCGGCGACACCTTCATCAAGAACATCGGCGTCGTGCACCAGAACTTCCTGCCCATCGGCCTGCTCGG
>JANNFB010000081.1:0-17493 GCA_031379365.1 Burkholderiales bacterium | reverse complement strand
GTTCACATGGGTGTGATCATGACGGCCAACCTGGCAATCGCGCTCTACACCCCCCCTGTGGGCGGCACCTTGTTCGTCGCAGCGAAGCTGGCGCATGCAACGATTGGGGAGATCACGCGGCACCTGTGGGTGATGATGGCGGCCACCTTCTCGGTCGTGCTGTTGATCACCTACGTGCCGACCCTGACCAGCTGGCTGCCCCGGCTGCTGGCGTCGATGCGTTGACCATCGGAGTAGCAGCATGCTGGCCATCGTCGTCGAGTTCCATGTGCAGCCCGCCTTCGTCGACCCGTTCGAGCGCGCGATCGTGGCGAACGCCACCGCTTCGCGCGATACCGAGGCGGGCTGCCGCCAGTTCGATGTCTGCCGCGACCCCGCCGACCCGACCCTGTTCTTCCTCTACGAGCTCTACGCTGACGCAGCGGCTTTCGATGCGCATTGCCGCACGCCTCATTTTCTCGAGATGGATGCGCTGACGGCAGGCTGGATCCAGCGCAAGCGGGTGCATCGCTACCAGCGCATCAGCCCCTGAGGGTTCGGCGCTACAGTGCTTCGGCCCCTGCCCAGCGCACCCAGCCCCTCGATGCCCCTTCCCAGCCTGCTGCAACAGATCGCCGACACCCCTGCGCTGGCGCCGCTGAAGGAGCGCACCTTTCGCATGCTCTGGCTGGCCTGGCTGGCCGCCAACATGACGATGTGGATGAACGACGTGGCCGCTGCGTGGCTGATGACCACGCTGACCACCAGCCCGGTCATGGTGGCCTTGGTGCAGACCGCGTCCACGCTGCCGGTCTTCCTGCTCGGCATCCCCAGTGGCGCCATGGCCGACATCCTCGACCGCCGGCGCTACTTTGCCGCCACCCAGCTCTGGGTGGCCATGGTCGCGCTGGTGCTGGCCGGCCTGGCCTTGGCCGATGCGTTGACAGCGCCGCTGCTGCTGGCGCTGACCTTCGTCAACGGCATCGGCCTGGCCATGCGCTGGCCGGTGTTTGCTGCCATCGTGCCCGAGGTCGTGCCGCGAGAGCAACTCGGCCCGGCCATCGCGCTCAATGGCATTGCGATGAACCTGTCGCGCGTGATCGGCCCGGTGCTGGCCGGCGCCTTGCTCGCCGCCTTCAACGACGCGCTGGTGTTCGTGCTCAATGCCGTGCTGGCCGGCGTGGCGGTGGCGCTGATCCTGACCTGGCGCACCCAGCCCAAGACGAGTGCCTTGCCAGGCGAGCGTTTTGTCGGCGCGATGCGCGTAGGCCTGAACTTCGCGCTGCAGTCGCCGCGCCTGAAGACCGTGCTGCTGCGCGTCTTCCTGTTCTTCCTGCAGTCCACCGCACTGCTGGCCCTGCTGCCGCTGGTGGCCCGCGACATGCACGGCGGCGGCCCGGCCACCTTCACCATCATGCTGGCCTGCCTGGGCTTCGGTGCGGTGGTGGCCGCGCTGTACTTTCCGCGCTGGCGCGCGCGTTACTCGCGCGACCAGTTCGTGCGCGTTGGCACCTTGCTGCAGGCGGTGCTGGCGTTGCTGGTGGTCTACGTGCACGAACTCTGGGTGGCCCTGCCGGCCATGGTGCTGGTGGGCATGGCGTGGATCACGGTGGTGAACTCGCTCACGATGTCGGCGCAACTTGCCTTGCCCGACTGGATCCGTGCCCGCGGCATGGCCATCTACCAAATGGCGCTGATGGGTGGCGCCACCGCCGGCTCGCTGCTCTGGGGCCAGCTGGCCAGCTGGACGACCGTGCCCACCGCCGTGGCCACCGCGTCGGCCTTCGGCCTGTGCGTGGTGCTGGCCCTGCGCCGCGTCACGCTGGAGGCCTCGGCACCACCCGACTTCACGCCGCAGACCTATGGCGGTGGGCTTGAGCCGGCCGTGGGCGTGGCCGACGAAGACGGCCCGGTGATGGTCACCGTCGAGTACCTGATCGACCCGTCCCGTGCGGTTGCGTTCGGTGAAGTCATGCAGCGCACGCGGCGCGCTCGCCTGCGCCAGGGCGCCTTGTCCTGGGGTCTGTTCCGCGACGCGGCTCAGCCGGGCCGCGTGATCGAGTACTTCGTTGACGAGAACTGGATCGAACACCAGCGGCGGCTCGAGCGCTTCTCGGCCTTCGACGCTGGCCTGCGCGAGGAGCGCATGGCCTTTCACCTCAGCGACGAGGCGCCGCGCGTCAAGCGTTACATCGGGCAGTCACTGGACTCGCTGGGCGATCTCGCCAGGCGCTGAGGCTTGCGGCGGGCGACGCGCAACCCAGTGAGGGGAGCGCGGTCACCGCGTGGCATGCCGCACAAGGCTCATAGGCAGTCGCGGTCAACCGCATCCATCTGACCGGTGTCGATCGGCCCATGGCAGTGGTTCGCAGTCGGTCGTCCTCGCGTGCGAGAGATGGCGCGAGATCAGGCCGACGGGGCGCTCTGCTCCGCGCATGTCCCCCGAGTCGGGCTCCGCCCGCCTCTCCTCCTTGATTTCGCTGCGCAGAGCGCCCCGCCGGCCTGATCCAGCGAGTGCGGGCTGTTCGCGGGCGGAGGGGCACCGGAGCCTGAGGCCGGGGCTGGCGGGTGCCCGCCGCAGCGAAATCAAGGGGGAGCCCTGGGCGAAGCCCAGGGCGGAGGACATTCGCGGAGGCGGGCACCCGGTGGCCCCGGCCGGCGCAGTCCACGAACGTGCGGCTAACAACGTCCGCAATCGGCGTCGCTAACTGTCTCTCGTTCTGATGCGGTTGAGCGCAACTCGGTATCAGACCGCCACAGGGGCCTTGATGGGCGGGTGCGGGTCGTAGGCCTCGATGCCGAAGTCCTCGTACGCGTAATCGAAGATCGAGGGCGGCCGGCGATGGATCAGAAGGCGAGGGTAGGGCCGCGGCTCGCGCGCCAGCTGGGTGGTCACCTGCTCGTGGTGGTTGCTGTAGATGTGGCAATCGCCGCCGGTCCAGATGAAGTCGCCGACATCCAGGTCGCATTGCTGGGCCAGCATGTGCGTGAGCAGGGCGTAGCTGGCGATGTTGAAGGGCACGCCGAGAAAGATGTCGGCACTGCGCTGGTAGAGCTGGCAGGACAGCTTGTTGTTCGCGACATAGAACTGGAAGAAGGCGTGGCAGGGCATCAGGGCCATCTTGGACAGCTCGGCCACATTCCACGCGCTGACGATGATGCGGCGCGAGTCGGGGTTGGTCTTGAGTTGCTTGACGACCTCGGCGATCTGGTCGATGTGGCCACCGCCCGGTGTGGGCCATGAGCGCCATTGCACGCCGTAGACCGGGCCGAGATCGCCGTCGGGCTTGGCCCACTCGTTCCAGATCGTCACGCCGCGTTCCTGCAGCCAGGTGGCATTGCCATCACCGCGCAGAAACCACAGCAGCTCGAGGATGATGGACTTGAGGTGCACCTTCTTGGTCGTCACCAGAGGGAAGTCTTCAGCGAGGTCGAAGCGCAGCTGGTGGCCGAACACGCTGCGCGTGCCGGTCCCGGTGCGATCGGGCTTGTCGACGCCATGCTCGAACACATGGCGCATGAAGTCTTCGTATTGAGAGCGCACCGGGCGCGAGCCGGGATGGTTCATCTTGGAGCCCTTGCTTCTGCAGCGCCGTGTTCCGCTGGCGGCGCCAGATCAAACTGCATTGCGGCCAGCCTCGCATACAAGCCGCCCCGCTCCACCAACTCGGCGTGCGTGCCGGTGTCGACGATCTGGCCGTGATCGAGCACGACGATGCGGTCGGCGCGTTGCACCGTGGCCAGGCGGTGGGCGATCACGAGGGTGGTGCGCCCACGCATGGCCGATTCCAGGGCGGCCTGCACCATGCGTTCGCTTTCTGCGTCCAGCGCGCTGGTGGCTTCGTCGAGCAGCAGCAGCGGCGGGTTCTTCAGCATGGCGCGGGCAATCGCGATGCGCTGGCGCTGGCCGCCGGACAGGCGAACGCCGCGCTCACCGAGGTAGGTGGCGTAGCCTTCGGGCAGGGCACGGATGAATTCGTCTGCGAAGGCGGCCGTGGCGGCGGCGATGACTTCGTCGTCTGTCGCATCCGGCCTTCCATAGCGGATGTTTTCCAGCGCACTGGTCGAGAACACCACGCTGTCTTGCGGCACGATGCCGATGCGCTGGCGCAGCGTGGCCAGGGCGAGTTCGCGCACCGGAACGCCGTCGATGGCCACCTGGCCGTGCTGTGCGTCGTAGAAGCGCAGCAGCAGCTGCAGCACGGTGCTTTTGCCGGCGCCGCTGGGGCCCACCAAGGCCACCGTTTCGCCAGGGCGTATCTCGATGTCGATCTCCCGCAGCGCGGCTTGCAGGGGCCGCGATGGGTAGTTGAAGCTAACCCGACTGAACTGCACCGACGAGCCACCATGCGCTGCCGGCAAGGGGCGGGGGGCTGCGGGTTCGGCCACAGGCGAGCGCAGCACCAGCAACTCCATCAAGCGTTCGGTGGCGCCGGCGGCGCGCAGCAGGTCGCCGTACACCTCCGACAGGACCGCCACGCTCGACACCAGGATCAACACATAGACAACGGTCTGGCCCAGGTGGCCCGGGCTGATCTTGCCCGCCAGCACCGCCTGGGTGCCCTGGTACAGGCCCCACAGCAGGGCGCCGAAGGTGGCCGTGATGATGAAGGCCACCAACATCGCACGAATCCGGGTGCGCTTGCGTGCGGTGTCGAAGGCGTTCTCGGTGGCCAGCGCAAAGCGTGCCGCTTCGCGCCCCTCCTGGGTGTAGCTCTGCACCACGGGGATGGCGTTGAGCACCTCGGCGGCGATGGCGCTGGAGTCAGCGACGCGGTCCTGGCTGGCGCGCGAGAGCTTGCGCACGCGGCGGCCGAAATAGGCGCTCGGCAGCACCACCAGCACCAGGATGCCCAGCACCTGGGTCATGACCAGCGGGTTGGTGACGACCAGCATGCCGAGCGCGCCCAGCCCCAACACGGTGTTGCGCAAGCCCATGCTCAAGCTCGAGCCGACGACGGTCTGGACCAGGGTGGTGTCGGTTGTCAGGCGCGACAGCACTTCACCGGTCTGGTTGGTCTCGAAGAACTCGGGGCTTTGCTCGATCACATGGGCATACACGGCGTTGCGCAGGTCGGCGGTGACGCGCTCGCCGATCCAGCTCACCATGTAGAAACGCGCTGCAGAAAACAGGCCGAGCGCTGCGCCCACCCCGAACAGGGCCGCGAAATGCCCGCGCAGGGCCATCACCCGCTCGCCGGGCTCGGCAGCGACCAGTCCACTGTCGATCAATGATTTCAAGGCCAGCGGCAGCACCAGGGTGCTGGCAGCCGACAAGACCAGGAAGATCAGGGCCAGGGCAATGCGGGTTCGGTAGGGACGCAGGAAGGGCAGCAAGCCGCTCAGGGAGCGCGGAGTGCTTGCTGCCGCGCGGGTGGTGTCTTTGGCCATGGGGTCAAGTCTAAGTTGCCCGCTGGTTCCCCCCGGTTTGCACGTTGGCAAGGCGCATCAGGAGCGCCGTTTGCACGCGACGGTTACATCCTGCTGTGGTCGAATAGCTCTTATCGGCAGCGCAGCTGCGCCGCAAACGCCCATGCAAAAAGACTCCGTTCAGTTTGCCCGCTGGAGCCGCCGTGCCCAGCAAGTCGTCGTCGCGCACGGCCCTTCGGTCTGTACAGCCTGGTTGACGGCCGTGGTGGCCCTGCTGGCCCTGACCGTCACCCATCTGATGTTGACGCTGGCCGGTGGCGGTGACCGCTGGGCTGCATCGGCGGTGGCGCTCACCTGCGCCCTGCTGCTCACCCCGCCGATCGCCTGGCCTTTGATGCGCCTGCTCTGCGAGCTGGAGGCAGCACGCGCCCGCCTCGATGTGCTGGCCACGCGCGACGAACTCACCGGTGTGCACAACCGGCGCCAGTTCCTGGTGCTTGCCGACCGTGAGTGGTCGCGTTGCCGCCGCTACGACATGTCGGCGGCACTGTTGATGATCGATGTCGATCACTTCAAGGGGGTCAACGACACCCATGGCCACCTGGCTGGCGACCTGATGCTGCGCGAGATTGCCCGCGCCGCCGGTGACACCCTGCGCCAGCCCGACCTGCTCGGCCGCTTCGGCGGCGAGGAGTTCGTGATCTTTCTGCCGCATGCCGATCCGCTCGGTGCGCTCGATGCTGCCGAACGCGTCCGCGAGCGCGTGGCGCAACTGAGCCTGGAGTGGAAAGGGCGGATCGTGCGTACCACGGTCAGCGTCGGCGTGGCTACGCTCGACTTCGCGCACGACTCGCTGGCCAACCTGATCCACGAAGCCGACCAGGCCCTGTACGCGGCCAAGGACGCCGGGCGCAATTGCGTGCGCAGCGGCCCGCCACCGGCGCGGCAACGCGGTGCGAGTTCCTGGGCGGTGACGCGCTAACAGCCGTTCAGAGGTTGCCCGCGAACAGGCGGCGCACCACCAGGTCCTTGAAGCTGTGCGCCTCGGCCAGACCCAGGCGCTCCAGGTAGGCGGGCGGCGCGTCCTTGTTTTCCCACAGGCTGCGCACCGCCATCGCCAGCATTTCGCTCGGGTGATGGCTGGCGTGCTTCATCTTCTTCAGCGCACCCACGATCTGCAATTCGTCGTCGGTCATGTCGGTGCCGAACGGGAAGTCGGGCAGCAGCCCCGCCTCGGCCCACGGATGCAGTTTGTCTTCGAGCACCTGCGGCAGGTTGTGTCGGTAACGCTCGGGCACCTGGTAGGCGGCCTCGAGTTTGCCGTGCGCCTTGGCCTGCTTGACCAATTCGTCCTGGAAGCGTGAGTCGGCAACGGCAATCAACCGCTTGATGACTTCGGAATCGCTCTGCCCGCGCAGATCGGCGACGCCGTATTCGGTGATGACGACGTCGCGCAGGTGGCGCGGGATCGTGATGTGGCCGTAGCTCCAGACGATGCTGCTCTTCAGGCCGTCCTGGTTCTCGTGGGTGGCGCGCAGCATCATCAGCAACCGCGCATCAGGCAGCGCGTGCGACATGGCGACGAAGTTGTACTGACCGCCGACGCCGCTGACCACCTGGCCGGATTCGAGGGCGTCGCTGCAGGCTGCGCCGAGCAGGGTGACGATCATGGTGGAGTTGATGAAGCGGCCCTTGCGGCGCTGCGCCCGTTTCAGATCGCCCTGGCCGTAGAGCTGGTTGATGAAGTCGATGCGCGTCATGTCGATCTTGGCCAACTGCTGCGGTGGCATCGTGCGCAGGTGTTCGTAGAAGTCGCGCGGGCCGAGGAAGAAGCCGCCGGTCATGAAGATGCCGTGCGCCAACCGGGTGCCAAGCAGGTGCGCCGCGATGCGCTCGAAATGGTCGCTGTCGTGCAGTTCGTTGGCCAGACGCAGCTCACCGAGCACCAACTGGTCGCTCTCGATGCGCACCTCGGCCTTGAGCACGCCGTAGTGCTGCAGAAAGGCCAGGTCCGCGTCGCTGAGCGGCGAGTGCACGCGGCCGTCATCGAGCAGTGCGCGCAGCGTCGCCGGCGTGGTGGCCGCGCCGGGGATCTTGCCGTCGTTGATCAACTGCTGGAGCACGGTGTCGCCAAACACCTCGCGGCGCACGATGCCGGCCTCGATCAGCTTGAGGAAGCCGTTGACGAACATCTCCGAGCAGCCGTACAGGCCCTCGTCGAAGCGGCCCAGGCTGCGCCCGGCCAGGCCGTCGGGGCACAGGCTGTCGAGGATGCGGCGGTACTCGTCGCCGTGGCGGTCACGCACGATCAGGGCCTGGCCGATCGCGTCGCCGAGCGAGCCGATGCCGATCTGCAACGTGCCGCCGTCCTCGACCAGGCTGGAGGCATGCAGGCCGATGGCGTAGTCGGCCGCGCTGACCTTGTTGTTCGGCGGTGCGAACACCGCATGCGTGGCCGCCGGATCCGTGACGACCACATCGTAGAAGCCCGGCGCGACCTCGGCGCCGTTGGGCATGAAAGGCATCTGTTGGTTGATGACGCCGATGACCATCAGCGGCGCCCCGGCCGCGCGCATCTTCTCGACCACCTCGAACACCACATCCGGGTTGCTCGACATCGACAGCCGCATCGCGTCACCGCTGCCCTTCACCCCCACCGCCTGCGCAATCACGTTCATGCCCTGCACGGCCATGTCGCGGGCCACGAAGGTGTAGTTGGTGGAGATGTAGTTCTGCTGCGCACTGACGTTGCCGAGGTAGTCGCCGGTCTTCATGAAGAACTCGCAGACCTCGATGTTCGGTGGCAGACCGCCGCCGCGCAGGTCCTTGACATAGGTCAGGTCGGGGTAGTCACCGAACACGCGCGCCACCAGGGGCTCGAGGAAGTGCTGCTCGAGCTCACTCTTGCCCACGGGTTTTTCCAGTGACAGCGCGGTGACGATGCGCAACTGCCGCGCCGGGTTGGCCCTGATGCGCTTGTACAGGGCGTTGACGAAGGGGTTGGGCTTGCCCACGCCGAGCGGAATGCCGAGCACGATCTTGCCCGGGATGCGGTCGAGCACTTGGTCGACCGCCGCTTCAATCGTGTCGATGAACAGGGGCTGCTTGAGGTCGCTCATGAGGAGGCTCCAGATCAGCACCAGTGTGGGCCGCAGCACTGCGCAGCGCTTTGATCCAGGCCAACAAAGCTACAGGCGCAGCGGTGCGACGTAGCCCGTCATCTCCAGGTAGCCCAGGCCCAGACGCGCGCCGGTGGCCGGCTCGCGCAACTCCGACAGGCCCTCCCAGTAGACGGTGCCCAGGCTGGCGCGACCGTCGAGTTCCTGGGCCTCGAGCAAAGCCTGCAGCTCGAAGGCGCCGGCCGGGGTTTGCACGCGCCAGCGCACCGGGTAGCGCGCCCGGGTGGCGGCGCTGGTCCAGTGGGCGAGCGCTTCGAAGCGCACTTCGTCGGCCTCGAAGGCGCGCGTCGCGCCGCCGCGGGCGCGGTGGCTGCCACCCGCCCAGACGGCGCTGCCGTCGGCGCGGCGCAGCTGAAACGCCGTGAGCGCGCTGCCGTCGGCCAGGTTGATGCCGATCCAGTCCCAGCCCACGGCGCCGGCAGGGAGCAGGGAGTCGCTCCATTCGTGATCGAGCCAGGCCTGGCCGCGCACGGCGCGGCGCTGGTTGCCCTGGCGCACCTCGCCACTGACGGCCAGGTGGGGCTCGCTGATGTAGTGGCTGGCGTGTATTGCCTCAGGCCCCTTGCGGCTGAAGCCGGCCTCGCCCTGCAGCACTAGCGGCTGAGTCGGCGTCAGCGTCAGGCGGTAGGCGAAGCCGGCCGCCTCGTCGCCGAGGGCGGCGCGGTAGGCTGCACCTTCGCGCTGCAGGCGCCAGTCGCCGATGTGCACGCGCGTGTCGGCCAGCGCGGCCGCGGCGCGCACGGCGGCCTCGTCGCCGTTCCAGCGTGCGATGCGTTCGGCGTGCAGCAGGCGCCGACCGGCCAGGTCGGTCAAGGCGGCGTGCGCGAACAGCAGCTGCCGCGCTGCGAAGCGGCTTTTGAGTTGCTCGGCCAGGCCTGTGCGCGAGCGGAAAAAGGTCAGTTGAAAACCGAAGGCCGGCGCTGGGTTGACGGCCTGCGCGTCATGCAGCCAGCCCGTGGCGTACCACCACTCGATCTGCGTGTCGGGGTGAGCGCCGTGGTCGCGCGGGAAGCGCAGCTCGCGTGGCGCCACCCGCGGGGTCGTGGCGCGCGCGGGCAGTGCTGCCGATCCGGCCAGGCCAGCCAGGGCCAGCAGGCCGCGGCGCGGGATCACCAGTCCTCCTTCACCGCGGCCACGGCGTCGCGCGATGCCGCGGCGCGTGCACTGACGGCCGCCGTGACGCTGCCGGCCAGGAGCACGGCGGCGCACAGCGCAGCCAGCCGGCCCCAGGGCAGCAGCAATTCCATCGTCCAGTGAAAGCTCTGCGGGTTGACCACATGCACCAGCACCACGGCCACGGCCAGGCCCAGGGCCAGGCCAGCCAGCGCGCCGGCTGCCGTCCACGCCGCGCCTTCGCCGGCGACCACGCCGATGATCTGGCGCCGTGTCAGACCCAGGTGCACCAGCAGGCCGAACTCGCGCCGCCGTGCCAGCACCTGGGCCGAGAAGCTGGCGGCAATGCCGGCCAGGCCGATGGCGATGGCCACGGCCTGCAGGTAGTAGGTGACCGCAAAGCTGCGATCGAAGATGGTCAGCGACAGGGCCCGCAACTGCGTCGTGGCGATGAACTCCAGCAGCGACGGCTCGCCGGCCAGCGAACGCACGCCGCGCTGCACTGCGTCCAGGCTGGCGCCGGGCGCGAGCCACAGCGCCAGGTCATTGACGCGCGAGTCGCCGGTCAGGCGCTGGTACACATCACGATCGATGGCGATGGCGCCGAACTGGCGCGCGTAGTCGCGCCACACGCCCAGCACCTGGACCGGTACCGCGGCGGCGCCGAGCGGCAGCGTCATGACGTCCCCCGGTGCCACACCGTAGAGGGCCGTCACCGCCTCGCTGACGTAGACGCCTGGCAGCGTGGCCTGCGGCGGCAGCGGCGCCGCCAGCAGCGGCAGGCTCTGCGCCGGGTCGGCCAGGGGCCGGGCGACCAGGCCCACACTCGGCCGGGCCGGGTCGAGCACCAGGGCGCGGTTGCGCACCGCTTCCACACGCGCCACGCCGGGCAAAGCAGCGACGGCCTGGGCGAAACCGTCGGGCAGAAATGCCTGGTCGCTGGCCGCGCTGCTGGAGGCGGTGCGCGCATACAGATCGGCCGGCAGCACCTGGTCGAGCCAGCGCGCCACGCCGTCGCGAAAACTCGCCACCATCACCGTCAGGGCCACGGCCAGCGCCAGGCTGGCCACCACCCCGGCAACGGCCACCGTCGCGGCGTCGCGCTCGTGGCGCGCGCGTTGCAGGGCCAGCAAGGCCAAGGGCGAGCGCGGTGCGCGCAGGCCGGACAGCAGCGCGTGGATCAAGGCCGGCACACAGGCGATGCCGCCGACCAGCAGCAGGGCCACCGAGGCGTAGGCGGCGATCGGCAGGCCAGCGATCGGCGGCGCCAAAGCCAGCAGGGTGCCCGCCGCCAGCAACAGCGGCCCGCGCCACCAGGGTGCTGCCGTGTGTTGCGAGCCGCCGAGACCCTTGAGGGCTTGCGCCGGCGCCAGGGTGGCGGCTTGCCGCGCTGGCAGCCAGCCGCCCACCATGGCCGCGGCACTGCCCAGCGCGGTGAAGGCCGCTGCGCCGGGCCAGGAGAAAGCCAGCGCCGGTGCGACGCCGGGGAAGTAGCCGCCGCCGAGATCGCCGGCCAGCCAGCGCAGCGCCGCCTGGGCCATCAGGGTTCCTGCACCCACGCCCAGCAGGCTGCCGACGATGCCGAGCAAGGCGCATTCGGCCAGCACCAGGCGGCCGCGTTCGGCCGCCGACAGACCCAGCACACCCAGCAGGGCCAGCCCCGGTGTGCGCTGCGCAACCGCCAGGGCCAGTACCGAGAAGACCAGGAAGGCGCCGACGAAAAGGGCCACCAGGGCCAGCACCGTGAGGTTGACGCGGTAGGCGCGCGACACGTTGGCCACGCGCTGCGTGGCATCGTCGGCGGCGGCCACGCGCCAACCCGCCGGCAGGCCGGCGGCGATCTGTTCGGCGCGCGCGCCGGCGGCCAGGCGCAGATCGATGCGTGTCAGGCGGCCTTCGAGTCCGAAATGGGTTTGCGCGCCCGCGATGTCGATCACTGCCAGCGCGGCGCCGCCGGCAGCCACGTGACCGGCCACGCGCAGGGGCAGGGTCGTGAGACCGTGCTGCACCTGCAGCGTCTGGCCCGGCTGAACGGCCAGGCTTTGCTGGGCGCTGGCGTTCAGAAACACGGCGTCGGGGTCGAGCGCGGCCAGACGCTCGTCCGCAGCCGCCGCCCGTGGCAGCAGTGCGGGGGCCACGGCGGCCACCTGCAAGGCGTCGATGCCGACCAGCTTGAGCGCGACGCGCTGGCCATCGCGGGCGAGGGCGTAAGTGTCGACTTCGACCACCGGACTGGCCAACGTGACCGCAGGGTTGCCGGCCAGCAGGTCGACCAGGGCGTCGTCGCAGCCGTCGCGCTGGGTGCAGACCAGGGCAGCATCGGGCTCGCCGTTGGCTGCGCGCACCGCGGCCGAAAACTCGGCCAGGGCCGATTGATTGATCAAGTGCACCGAGAACGCCAGCGCCACGCCCAGCGCCACGGCGAGCAGGGCCAGGGCCTGACGCAAGGGGTGGGCGCGCCACTCCGGCAGCGTCAGGGCGCGCAGCAGGCGCCACAGGCTCACCGGGCGGCCTCCGCGCTGCGCGCTGAGGTGTGCGCCTTGAGAGCGGCACGGAGGCTCATCCGACGGCCTCCAAGTGGCGCATTGCTGCGCCTTGCCGGCTCATGCCGTCTCGATGCCATGGGCTGTCAGTCGCAGCACGCGGTCGGCGCGCGCGGCCGCGGCCTTCGAGTGCGTCACCAGCACACAGGCGGCACCCTCGGCGCGCACCTGGGTCGCGAGCAAGGCGATCACGCGTTCGGCGCTGTCCGGATCGAGGTTGCCGGTCGGCTCGTCGGCCAGCACCAGGGGCGGCCGGTGCACCAGCGCCCGCGCGATGGCCACGCGCTGCAGCTGGCCCCCCGAGAGCGTGCGCGGCAGCCGGTCGTCGAAGCCGACCAGGCCCACCGCCACCAGCAGTTGCGCCACCCGCGCGGCATCGGGACGGCCCAACAACAACAAGGGCAGCGCAATGTTCTGCGCCACGGTGAGGTGTGGCAGTACGTGGAAGGCCTGGAACACGAAGCCGACATTGGCACGGCGCCAGTGCGCCAGCGCGCTTTCGCCCAGGCCCTGCAGCGTGCGGCCGGCGAGCTCGACTCTGCCAGCGCTCGGCGTGTCCAGGCCGGCCAGGGCATTCAGCAGGGTCGACTTGCCGACGCCCGACTCGCCCAGGATGGCCACGAGCTCACCGTGTGCCACCTCGAAGGACACGTGTTCGAACACGGGCGCCGCGCCGTAATGCTTGGCCAATTGATCGACACGCAGCAGCACACCGCTCATCGGCCCGACCCTCTCCTCACGCCTGCCACTGCGCGACGCAGGCGGCCACCTGGGCCAGCACCTCGGGGCCGTCGCAGGCCACCACTTTGCGTTGCATGCCGCGCAGCCAGGTTAGCTGGCGCTTGGCCAACTGGCGCGTGGCGGCGATGCCGCGCTCGCGCACGGCCACGCGCAAGGCATCGCCGTAAAGGCCTTCGTCGAGGGCGGTCCAGGCCTGGCGGTAGCCGACGCAGCGCATCGACGGCAGCTCGGCATGCAGGTCGCCGCGCGCGCGCAGGCCGCGCACTTCATCGATCAGCCCGTTCGCCAGCATGGCGTCGAAGCGGGCCTCGATGCGTTGGTGCAACCACGGCCGCGCTGTCGGTTCGAGCGCGATGAGTGCCGGTGGCGCGCTGGCGCGCGGTGCGGTGTGAAAGCTCGACAAGCTGCGCCCGCTGATGCGAAAAACCTCGAGCGCGCGGCTGATGCGCTGGGCATCGGTGGGCGGCAGGCGTGCGGCACTTGGCGGGTCGATACGCGCCAACTCGGCATGCAGGTGGGGCCAGCCGCGGGCGAACGCCTCGGCCTCGATGGCGGCGCGCACGGCCGGGTCGGCCGCAGGCAGGGCGTCCAGGCCGTCGCTCAGGATCTTGAAGTACAGCATCGTGCCGCCGACCAGCAGCGGCAGGCGGCCACGGCCG
Source organism: Burkholderiales bacterium (assembly GCA_031379365.1). Classification (GTDB taxonomy): domain Bacteria; phylum Pseudomonadota; class Gammaproteobacteria; order Burkholderiales; family Burkholderiaceae_C; genus CADEEN01. The sequence goes on along the minus strand of JANNFB010000081.1, from coordinate 3,909 downwards.
CGAATCTCGGCCACCAGGCGGGTCGCGTCGGCGGCGAACTGCGCCGCCGAGTAGGCCTGGCGCGGATCGATCAGGTCGATCAGGTGGTGCGGCACGCCCGCACGTTCAGCGGCCGTCGGCTTGGCGGTGCCGACGTCCATGCCGCGGTAAACCTGCGCTGAGTCGACACTGATGATTTCGAGCGGCACCTGCGCTGCCAGGGCCAGGGCGACGCTGCTCTTGCCGCTGGCCGTGGGGCCGGCCAGGCCGATCCAGAGGGGATCACTCATTTTGCGAGCTCCGCGCGCCGCATGTCGCCGTGGCGCTGCACCGTCGTCCAGGCGATCGTCGCGATGACAGCAGCCCAAAACGCCAAGCCCATGCCGAGCGGCCGCAGGGTGCCGTCCAGCGCCTGGCCGAGCCACAGGCCGACGACGAAGGCGGTCAGCGCCAGCAGGCAGCCGGCCAGCGCCGCGGCCATGCCGGCCATTTGCGGGAAAGGTCCGACGGCGCCGGCCTGGCCGCAGGGCTGATGGATGCCATGGCCGAAGAAGAAGAGCCAGTGCGACGCGACCACGAAGGCCAGGCTGCCCCCGCTGGGTGCGAGTGAACAGGCCAGCATGCCCAGGCCGCCGGCCAGGGAGAAGCAGGCGCCGCGTCGCACTGCGCCGGTCAGCCCGAGCCGCAGCAGCCAGCGACGGCAGAAGAAGGTGCCGACGACGAAGGCCAGCGAGCCCGAGGCCATCACCAAGCCGTATTGCGCCGGCGTCAAGCCGAGCACCGCCATGTAGACGAAGGAGGAGCCGGCCAGGATGGTGAACAGGCCGCCGTAGGTTGCCGCAGTCAAGGTCGCCCAGGCGCGAAAGCCAGGGTGGGCCAGCACCTGGCGTGCATTGCGCACCAGCGTGGGGCCATGCAGCGCGCGCGGGTTGCGTGTGGCCAGGGTTTCAGGCAGCACGCGCCAGACATAGAGCAGCACGATCAAGGCGAAGCTGGCGACGGCCGCCAGTGAGGCGCGCCAGCCCCCGGCCATGGCCAGCAGGCCGCCGAGCAAGGGCGCGGCAATCGCCAGGCCACCCAGGCCGGACAGGCCAAGCGACATCACACGCACGCCCTGATGGGGCTCATAGAGATCGCGCACCATCGCTCGCGCGCACACCACCGCTGCGGCCATGCTGGCACCTTGTGCCACGCGCCAGGCGATCAGCCAGCCGATGTCCGGTGCGGTGCTGGCACCGATGCTGGCCAGCACCAGCAGGCCCAGGCTGCCGAGCAGGATGGGGCGGCGACCGAAGCGGTCGCTGAGCGGCCCCCAGACCAGCTGCGACAGGCCGAAGGCCAGGATCAGCGCCGACATCGTCAGCTGCACTGCGCTCATCGGTGCGGCCAGATCGCGCGCCAGCAGCGGCAGCGCGGGCAGATAAAGGTCGGTGATCACCGGCTGCAGGCCGAGCAGGAGGGCCAGCGCGAGGGCGGCGGTGTGCGGCGCCACCGCGGCAGCCTGCGCCCCCGTGATGCCCCGCTCACGGTGGGCTGTCGATCCAGTCATGCACTGAGGGTACCAGCCGGTCCCGTCCTACAAATTCTCACAGATCCGACGGTTACGATGGCTGCCCGACAACTGAGGAGTTCACCGATGACAACCCGTACCCGTCGCACCTTGGCCACTGTGGTGGCCATGAGCCTTTGTTTCGCCAGCCTGGCCCAGGCGGCAGCCCTCGCACCCGTCGGCAATGCGCCGGCCTTGATCAGCACGGAACAGGCCGCTGCCGCGCAGCCCGGCCGCGCGCTGCTCGAGCAGACGCTGGCCCGCGCCGATGTCGTGGCCGCACTGCAGAGCCGCGGCGTCAGCGTCGATGCCGCCCGCGACCGCGTGGCCGCCCTGACCGACGCCGAAGCCGCGCAAGTGGCCGCCCAGATCGATCAGGCGCCCGCCGGCGGCGACGTGCTCGGCGTCATCGTGACCATCTTCGTCGTCCTGCTGATCACCGACATCCTCGGCTGGACCAAGGTGTTCCCGTTCACGCGCCCGATCCGATAAGTTGACCACCCCCGAGGCGCCTTTGGCGCCTCCTCCGCGAGGGGGCCGAGGCCCGCTGCTCAAAGCCGACCTGCGTCGGCTTGGACGGGCCGAGGAATGGCAGCGTCTCGCGGCCATGCGGCCTGCAAGGCACGCTGGCGGACCGGCGGAGCCGGATCCGCGGCAGCCGCTGGGCCGCGCCGCTGTATGCAGCGAGCGTCGTGCTTCGGTGCCATGGAGAACTGAAGTGACTGCATCCGCTACTCTGCGCTCGCGGCGGGCCTGGTTGCTCAGTGCCGGCGCGGCCGCGCTGAGCGGCTGCGCCGTCTTCACCGATCCGCCGCAGACCGCTGCGCTGGCTGCCGCACCTCCCGCTGGCTTGCCGTCGCGTGTGGAGTTGAGCGACGTCCCGTTCTTCCCGCAGACGCCGTACCACTGCGGCCCGGCCGCGCTGGCCACCGTGCTGGTGCATGCCGGCCTGACGGCCACGCCGCAGGCGCTGGCCGACGCCGTGTTCTTGCCGGCGCGTGACGGCGCCTTGCAGACCGAGATGCTGGCCGCGGCGCGGCGCTTCGGCGCACTGGCCGTGCCGTTGCCGCCGCAACTCGTGGCGCTGCTGAGCGAGGTGGCCGCTGGCAACGCAGTCATCGTGCTGCAGAACCTCGGCTTGTCTTTCGCGCCGCGCTGGCACTATGCGGTGGTGGTGGGCTACGACCTCTCAGCGCGTGAAGTCGTGATGCGCAGTGGCACCACGGAGCGCGAACCGATGGGCTTCGTGCTGTTCGAGCGCACCTGGGCGCGCGGCGGCCACTGGGCCTTCACGGCGCTACCCCCCGGACGGCTGCCCGTGACGGCGGGCGAGGCCGATGCGTTGCAGGCGGCGATCGGCTTCGAGCGCGTGGCACCCCCGGCACAGGCCCTGCGTGCTTATGACAGCGTGCTGGCGCGCTGGCCGGCCAACCAGATCGCCGGCCTCGGTCAGGGCAACACACGCTTTGCCAGCGGCGACCTTGCGGGCGCGGCGGCGGCTTTCGAGCGCGTGGCACAGCAGCATGGCAGCGCGGCCGCCTGGCACAACCTGGCCACCACGCAAGCGCGCCTGGGCCAGCACGAGCGGGCTCAGGCAGCGGCGCAGCAGGCCGTGGCGCGCGCCCGCGCGCTCGAGCCGGCGTGGCTGGAGGCCAGCGAGACGCTGCAGCGCCAACTGCAGCCGCCGCCTTGACGCCGGCCGGTCAAACGAGGCTTTTCGCCGGTTCGATCAGGTCCCACAGATTGCCGTAGCGATCGCGAAACACCGCCACCGTGCCATACGGCTCGACACGCGGCTCTTCGGCGAAGACCACGCCGCGCGACCGGTAGGCGCGGTGGTCGCGCTGGAAATCGTCGGTGTGCAGGAACAGGAACACGCGGCCGCCGGTCTGGTTGCCGATGCGCGAAGCCTGGTCTGCACTGGCGGCGCGTGCCAGCAGCAGATGCGGCCCCTGGCTGCCCGGTGGCGCGACAATCACCCAGCGCTTGCCGGGCGCCATCAGGCGGTCTTCGCGCAGCTCGAAGCCGAGCACGCCGGTGTAGTACTCGATCGCTTCGTCGTAGTCGGGAACCACCAGGCTGATGGCCGCGATCGTTTGCATCGCCAGGGACCGCGTCAGAACGACTCGTCGCTGCGCAGGTAGCGCCACTGCCCAACTGGCAACTTGCCGAGCACGACGCTGCCGATGCGCAAGCGCTTCAAGCCCAGCACTTCAAGGCCGACCATCTCGCACATGCGGCGGATCTGCCGCTTCTTGCCTTCGCGCAGCACGAAACGCAATTGGTCTTCGTTGGCCCAGCTGACCTTGGCCGGTTTGAGTGCTTGCTCGTCCAGGGTCATGCCATGGCCGAGCAGGGCCAACTCTTCCTCGGACAAGGGT
>JANNFB010000051.1:0-10143 GCA_031379365.1 Burkholderiales bacterium | reverse complement strand
CTGGAACACGCAGTTGTTCTTCTCGTACATGGCCCACTGGTTCGGGTTCGGCGCGCCGCGCAGGTGTTCGGTGCCGTCTTTGCCGCGCCAGCCCATCAGGAAGCCAATGCCGGGCTGCGGCTCGAAGTTGACGACGAAATCAGGGTAGCCGCTGTATTTGCGCTCGCCCGCGGCGGTGGTGAAGGCCGGGAACTTCAGGCGCGAGGCCAGTTCGATCAGCACTTCCTGGAAGGGCTTGCACTCGCCGGTGACGGGCAGCACCGGCACGCGCACCGAATCCACCGGGCCGTCGAACTCGCTGATCGGGCGGTCGAGCATGCTCATCACGTCATGGCGCTCGAGGTAGGTGGTGTCGGGCAGCACCAAGTCGGCGAAGGCCACGGTCTCGCTCTGGAAGGCGTCGCAGACCACCAGGAAGGGGATCTGGTAGTCGCCATCGGCGTTCTTCTTGTTCAGCATCTCGCGCACGGCCATCGTGTTCATGCTGCTGTTCCAGGCCATGTTGGCCATGAAGATCAGCAGCGTGTCGATGCGGTAGGGGTCGCCCTTGCTGGCATTGGTGATGACGTTGTGCATCATCCCGTGCGCCGAGAGCGGGTGCTCCCACGAGAAGGCGTGGTCGATGCGCACCGGTGAGCCGTCGGGGTAGACCGCCAGCTCCTCCGGGTTGGCCGGGAAGCCGAGCGGCGCGGTGTTCAGCGGTGTGTTTGGCTTGATCAGCTCAGGGTCGTTGAAGGCGCGGTAGTTGGGCACGATGTGGCGCGGGTAGGGCGCCTTGTGGCGAAAGCCGCCCGGTGCGTCGATCGTGCCCAGCACGCTCATCAACACCGCCAGCGCGCGCACCGTCTGGAAGCCATTGCTGTGTGCCGCCAGGCCGCGCATGGCGTGAAAGGCCACCGGGCGTGCCTGCGTCGTTGGATGCACCTTGCCCCAGGCATCCGTCCACGGAATCGGCAACTCGAAGGCTTGCTGCAGGGCGGTGTGGCCGAGTTCGCGCGCCAGCTTTTCGATGCGCGCCGCTGGGATGCCGGTGATCGCGGCCGCCCATTCAGGCGTGCAGGTCGCCACGCGCTCGCGCAGCAACTGGAACGACGGCGCCACGCGGGTGCCGTCGGCCAGGGTGTAGTGGCCTTCGAGCGCCGGGTCACAGCCATCGGCAATGCCTTCGGGGTAGGCCGCCTTGACGCTGCCGGACGGCAGGTCCCAGACCAGCTTGTTGTGCGGGTGGCGACCGTCGCCGGGTGGGCCTTTCGCCGGATCGGGGTCGAAGGCGAACAGGCCCTCGCGGTGGCCCTCGTCAAGCACCACCAATTGCGGTGCGTTGGTGAAGCGCTTGAGGAAGGGGCGGTCGATCAGGTCCTGCGCGATCAGTACATGCAGCAGGGCCATGAAGAGGGCGCCGTCGGTGCCGGGCTTGATCGGGATCCACTCGTCGGCGATCGCCGAGTAGCCGGTGCGCACCGGGTTGATCGAGATGAAGCGCCCACCCGCGCGCTTGAACTTGCTGAGCGCGATCTTCATCGGATTGCTGTGGTGGTCTTCGGCGGTGCCGATCATCACGAACAGCTTGGCGCGGTCGAGGTCGGGACCGCCGAACTCCCAGAACGAGCCGCCGATGGTGTAGATCATCCCGGCGGCCATGTTCACCGAGCAGAAGCCGCCATGCGCAGCGTAGTTGGGTGTGCCGAACTGGCGCGCGAACAAGCCGGTTAAGGCCTGCATCTGGTCGCGCCCGGTGAACAGGGCAAAGCGCTTCGGGTCGGTCGAGCGAATCTTCTGCAGCCGCTCAGTGAGGATCTCGAAGGTGCGCTCCCACGAGATCGGCTCGAACTCGCCGGCCCCGCGCTCGCTGGCGGCCTTGCGCAGCAACGGTTGCGTCAAGCGCGCTGGTGACACCTGCTTCATGATGCCCGATGCGCCCTTGGCGCAGATCACGCCCTGGTTCAGCGGGTGCTCTGGGTTGCCGTCGATGTAGCGCAACTCACCGTCCCGCAAGTGCACCCGGATGCCGCAGCGGCAGGCGCACATGTAGCAGGTGGTGGTCTTGATCTCGGTCGTGGCCTCAGGGGCCGGCGACGCGATGGGGTCATGCAGGCGGCGGCCGTTGGCGAAATCGAACACGCGGGGGGTCTCAGAGGGTAGGTGGCCAGAGCGTACTACGTGCCCGCCACGGTAAGCCGCTAGCGCACAGGCAGCGCGTTCAGAAAGCCGAGCGCGCCTGCAAAACGATGGGGCGCATGTTCGAACTCGGAATGGCGGCGCTCGTACTGTTGCCACAGATCGAACCTGCCACCCGGGACGAGAGCACGATGAGTCCGCTCGTCGACCGGATCCGCCAGGTAGAACCGCGCGTAAACGATCATCGCGTGAATGAGCGTGGGCTTCGTGAGGGGCTTGTGCCGACCCCAATCGCTCTTGGAATAGGCTTCGGCGAAGGTCTTGAGGGCCAGAATGACCTGCGCTTTGTCGCCAGCATGGATGCTCAGAAAGAAGCCGACGAAGGCCCGGTCCGCCTTCGAGTTGCCTTTGGACGTCACGAAGGCGCGCGCGTTGCTCACCGCCTTGTCCATGTGCTGCCAGGGTTTGCACTCCAGGCAGACCATGAGGTTGGCGGCGTGCGTGTAGGCGCCGTGGCCTGTGACGGACAAGCCTCGGTCACATCGAAACACCGAAGCGAGGTAGGTCTTGCCCAGCAGGGCCGAGTAGAGCGAAGGCACGACCAAAGCACAGAAGTCGTGGCCGCCCCAGTGCAGCCCGCGCTCGTCTGGCCGACCCCAGCAAGCATGGGCGCACTTTGTGAATCGCGCGATGGTGCCGTAGAGGATGGCGGGGTCGTTTTCTGCAAGCGCCTGGGCGTCTCCCACGCCAATCAAGTCCCAACCGAGTCTGGGAAAGACTCCGTACTCACCAAATCGGCGTTGAACGGAAGCCTCTGGTCCGTCAGGCATTTGGGCCGCCAGGCTGGCGTACTCAGTGCTCAGCGCCGTGTCGAAGGCTTCAAGTGAACCGAGCTCAGGCTTCATGCTTCGCGGCGATCAACTGCGCAAGCGCTTGTTCGAAGGCCGGCCCAACTGCCCTGGCTTCTTCGTATTCATCCATTGGGGCACAGCCATGCAGGAACAGTCGGTCGAGATTGCGTCGATGCTCGCGCGACAAGTCGCATAGCTCCTGCAGGCTGCTGGGATAGGCGTCGCGCATCACCAGGCGACGCAGGTAGGGGAGAAGGCCTTCAGGCAGCCGGGGCGATAGCGCTTGCGCAAGCGCCTCGGTCCTGCGAGAGGCAACGACCTTCGCCTTCCAATGCGCGGAGGGTTTCAATTCGGCGTTCCCCAGCCGCGGTTGCAGAGGACGAAAATCACCACAGCTTGCGTTCGAGGGGTGGCCTGGAAGATCGTCGTCATGGCTTGGAGTTGTGGTCGGAGCGCTTGCTTCGGGTTGAGCATCATCGGCGCAGATCTCCGTCCAGCAGATGCACCCGGATGCCGCAGCGGCAGGCGCACATGTAGCAGGTGGTGGTCTTGATCTCCGTCGTGGCCTCGGGGGCTGACGACGCGATGGGGTCATGCAGGCGGCGGCCGTTGGCGAAATCGAACACGTCAAGTCATTGTGTTTTGCGGTGTCCAGAGCGTACTACGCGGCTTGTTGGGTGTTCATCGCACCGGCACCCCGCAGCGCCGCCTACCCTTGCGCCAACCGCAGGTCTCTGTCGAGACATTTGACTTGGACGTCGGTACAACTCGCCAGGACGAGGAATTCAACTGGCGGGCGAGCCATCAGCCAGAACTCCACAGCCGAAACTTGATGTGCTTTGCGGCAGATCTGAAGTCGTTGTCGGAGCTGAGCAAGACCAGATCGTGTTTGAGGCAGAGCTGGATGAGTACCGCATCGATCGTCCCGAGTTGAACGCCATGCCGGCGACAGGCGTTGCGGACTTCGGCCGCTTCGATGTGGTCTTCACGATCAGGCTGCAGGAATCCGAGTGCGGCAAACCTCTCGATCAGCTGGACGCGTGCCTTTGGCCCTGCAAAACCTTGCAGCAGCTCTTGCAAGACCAGGCCGGTCGTAAAAACCTGGTCTGCGCCTTCGAGCGCGTGCTTAAGCGTCCTTACTTCTGGCACAACGGCCTTAGCGTCACGCCGGAACGCGAGGGACCAGACGCTGGTGTCGACGAGCAGGCTCACGGCTTGCGCGCGCGCTCAGCCTTGTAGTCGTATGCAGCGTCCCAATCGAGCTTGCCGAACAGTTCGGCCACGCGCCGCTGCTCGCGCCGAGCGATGAACTCCTGCAGCGCGCGCGTGACGGCTGCTTTCTTGGTCGGCTCACCGCTGACGCGGAAAGCGCGATCCAGAAGATCTTGATCGAGCGCAAGGTTCGTGGCCATGTGTGTAGCTCCTGCTGCGTCAGTCTACACAGCCGGCAGAGCTGGGGCAATAGGCGCTTGTTGCGGCTGGGCCAGGTGGCCTGCCTTTCCTGCTCAGCTTTAGCGGAGCGCCGACGGACTTTCCAGTCTCGGGGGCATGCCGCCGTGTCAGACGCCGAGGTAGCCCGACAGGTCGTCGCTCGCTGCCAGCGCAGCGGCCGCGCCGGACATCACGGCTCGGCCCTTCTGCAGCACGAGTGCGGTATCGGCCTGGGCCAGCACGCGGCGGTAGTTTCGGTCGACGATCAGGGTGGCGATGCCGCTGTGGCGGATGTCGCCGATGACGCGCCAGATCTCGGCCACGATCAGTGGCGCCAGGCCTTCGGTGGCTTCGTCCAGGATGATCAGTTCCGGGTGCGTCATCAGCGCGCGGCCGATCGACAGCATCTGCTGCTCGCCGCCGGACAGCTGGGCGCCGAGATGGGCTTGTCGCTCCGCCAGGCGCGGAAAGGTCTCAAGCACGCGCTGGTAGGTCCAGTCGTTGCGGCCGTCGCGGCCACGGCGCGCGGCCATCACCAGGTTCTCGCGCACCGAGAGGTTGGGGAACACGCCGCGACCCTCGGGCACATAGGCCACGCCGGCGCGCGCCACGGCATGCGGTTTGGCCTGCGACATGTCCTTGCCGAACAGGTGGATGCTGCCTTCACGCTGCGTTACGTGGCCGAGCAGGGTGCGGATCAGCGTGCTCTTGCCCATGCCGTTGCGCCCGACCAGGCCGACGGTCTGGCCGCGTGCAATCTGCAGGCCCACGCCGTGCAGCACATGGCTCGAGCCGTACCAGGCGTGGATGCCCTGGGCATCGAGTATCAACTCGGGCGCTGCGGCCATGTCAGTGGTCGCCCAGATAAGCCGCTTGAACCACAGGGCTGTTGCGCACCGCTTCGGGCGTGTCGGAGGCGATCACGGCACCGTTGACCATCACCGTGATGCGGTCAGCGATGCGGAACACGGCGTCCATGTCGTGCTCGACGAGCAGGATGGCGTGGCCGGCCTTGAGCTCGGCCAGCAGGCTGAGCATGCGGTCGGTTTCCTCGGCGCCCATGCCGGCCAAGGGCTCGTCGAGCAGCAGCACCTCGGGCTCGGTGGCCAGGCACATGGCGATCTCGAGCTGGCGCCTGGCCCCATGCGAGAGCAGGCCGGCCGGGCGCTCCAGCATGGCGCCCAGCCCGGCGCGCTGGGCGGCGGCGCGGGCTGCCTGGCCGCTGGCCTCGCAGCCCTGCGCGCTTTGCCACCAGGACCATGCCCTTTGCGTGCGCGCCTGCGCAGCGAGGCGGCAGTTCTCGAACACGGTGAAGCCGGGAAATATTGTCGTGCGCTGGTAGCTGCGGCCGAGGCCGGCGCGCGCACGGCGCGGTTGCGGCCAGGCCGTCACGTTCTGCCCCAGCAACTCCACGTCGCCGAACGACGGCGCCAACTCACCGGACAGGATGTTGACCAGCGTCGACTTGCCCGCGCCGTTGGTGCCGATGACGGCGTGCACGCTGCCGCGCTCGAGCTCAATGGAGACGCGGTCCACGGCCACCAGGCCGCCCCAACGCCGGGTGATCTCGCGGCCGCGCAAGAGCACGTCAGTCATCGCTGGCCTCGCGTTGCGGCCGCGCGCCGAGCAGGCGCGCACGCAACTGCCCCGGCACGCCGACCAGGCCGCGCGGCAACAGGGCCACGCTGGCGATGATGGTGAGGCCCAAGCCGAGCAGCCAGTGCTTGGCAAAGTCGCCGAAGATGGCTTCGGACTTGAAGAACTCCTGCAGCAGGGCGAACGCGAAGGCACCGATCAACGCGCCACGCAAGTGGCCCAGGCCGCCAAGGATGATCATGATCAGAACGGCACCCGACTGGTGCCAGCTCAGCAGCTCCGGGTTGACGTAGCCGTCCTTCACCGCAAACAGAAAGCCCGCCAGGCCGGCCAGTGCGCCGGAGATGGTGAAGGCCGCCAGCTTGTAGGGGTAGGTCGAGAACCCAGCCGCCCGCATGCGTTGCTCATTGGCCTTGATGCCGGCCAGCGCATGGCCGAAGCGCGAGCGCAGCAGCACAGCGAGAAACCCGAACACGCCGATCAGGCAGGCCAGACAGAGGGCGTAGAGCACCAGTGGTTTGCCGAGGTCGAGCCACGCGCCGATGACTGGCTTGGCGTTCAGGTAGATGCCGTCGGTGCCGCCGCCAAGGGGTGTGTCGTGCACGACGTAATAGGCCATCTGCGCGAAGGCCAGCGTGACCATGATGAAGTACACGCCCTTGGTGCGCAGCGAAAGCGCCCCCACTGCCAGCGCATACAGCGCGGCCAGCAGCACGCAGGCCGGCAGCAGCCAGAGCAACGACGCCGATTCGCTCTCGGGCGACAGCAAGACGGTTGCATAAGCGCCGATGCCGAAAAAAGCCGCCTGGCCGAAGCAGATCAGCCCGGTGGTGCCGACCAGCAATTCGAGGCTGAGCGCAAACACCGCCAGGATCATGATCTTGGTGACGAGGTCGACGCCGAACTTGCCAGCAACGAAGGGGTAGGCCGACAGCGCGGCGAAGCACAGCGCGACGAAGACAAGCTTGCCTCGCTCCGCGGTCATGCGCAGCTTGCCAAGCAAACGCCGCAGAACCGGCTCCGCCGGGCCGCTGGCGTGCCTTGCAGGCCGCATGGCCGCGATACGCGGCCATTCCTCGGCCTGTCCAAGCCGACACTGGTCGGCCTGGAGCCGCGGGCCTCGGCCCCCTTGAGGGGGAGCGGCGAAGCCGCTTCGGGGGTGGTCATGTTCATCCGGCTTTGAACAGGCCGTCGGGCCGCCACAGCAGGATGCCGGCCATCAACACGTACACCAGCACGCCGGCGGCCTCGGGCAGCAACACCTTGCCGAAGGTGTCGACCACGCCAATCAGCAGCGAGGCCACCAGTGCGCCGCGGATCGAGCCGATGCCGCCGATGACGACGACGACGAAACAGATGATCAGCACCGAGCTGCCCATGCCCGGGTAGACCGAGGACACCGGCGCGGCGACCATACCGGCCAGCACGGCAATCGCCACGCCGGCGGCGAACACCACGCGGTAGAGGAACTTGATGTCGACCCCGAGCGACTGCACCATCTCGCGGTTGGTGCTGCCGGCGCGGATCATCATGCCCAGCCGGGTGCGCGTGAACACGAAGTACATGCCCAGGGCCAGCGCCAGGCACACGCCCGAGATGAAGAGGCGATACACCGGGTAGGTCATCAACTCACCCAGCGGCAGCGTGCCGGCCAGCAGTGGCGGCGGCGTGACGCCGTGCACATCGTCGCCCACGAGCATGCTGCGCAATTCTTCGAACACCAGGATCAGGCCGTAGGTCATCAGCACCTGCTGCAGGTGCTCTCGTTCGTAGAGGAAGCTGAAGAAGGCCCACTCGAGCAAATAGCCCAGCAGCACCGCGAGCACCAGGCCGACGCCCAGCGTGGCGAAGAAGCCGCCACCGAAGGTGCTGGCCACGAACGGGGCCAGCGCGTACGCCATGTAGGCGCCGATCATGTAGAAGCTGCCGTGCGCCAGGTTGATCACGCCCATGATGCCGAAGATCAGCGTCAGGCCCGAGGCCACCAGAAACAGCAGCAGGCCGTACTGCAGCGCGTTCAGGCACTGGATCAGGAAGATGGCGAGCGTCACGGGCGGTGTTCTTGCAGGAAGGCGGTGGCGGCGGCGATGACGGCGTCGGGCTGATCCCGCTGCGGCGAGTGGGCACAGTCGCGCAGTTCGAGCAGCCGGGTTTGCGGCAGGCGGCGCGCGATGCCGCGAATTTGCTCGAGTGTGCCGTACTCATCGTCAAGGCCCTGAATGGCCAGCAGCGGGCAGGCGATGGTGCGGATCTCGTCTTCGATCGACCACTGCTTGAAAGGCGGGTGCAGCCAGATGTCGTTCCAGCCCCAGAAGGCCGAGTCGGGGTCGTCGTGATGCCGCGCCAGGCGTGCGCGCAAGTCGGTCTGCCGATAGGCCTGGCGCGCCTGGGCGATGCTGGCCAGGGCCACATCTTCGACGGTGATATGGGGCGCCATCAGCACCAGGCCGGCCACGCGCGTCGGCCAGGCCGCGGCATGCAGCAGCGCGATCGACGCGCCGTCGCTGTGGCCGAACAGCCAGGGCGGTTGCGCTTCGGTGTCGATGCCCAGCGCCGCCAGCAAGGCCGGCAAGACCTCGTGCGCCTGCCGGTGCAGGAAGTCCACGCCCCAGCCCTCTTCGGCACGGCGTGGCGTCGAGCGGCCGTAACCCGGCCGCGAGTACACCAAGCCGCGACAGCCGGCCGCCGCGCAGAGTTGATCGGGGAAGTCCTTCCACAGCGACAGCGACCCCAGGCCCTCGTGCAGAAACACGACCAGGGGCGAAGCCGCATCGGATGCGCCGATCCAGCGGTGCTCGACCTGCACCGGCCGGTCGCGCCAGACGAGTTCGATGCGCGTCGCGTCGCCCACTGCCAAAGACATCACTGCGTCGGCTTCACGCCGTTGGTGCTAACCTGCACCCGCGCGGCTGTGAGCTTGCCGTCGGTGTCGCGCCGCGCCGAAATGAAGATGGTCTCGCCGGGCTTGATGTCGGCGCGGCTGCCGGGCACGGCTTGCGACATCGGTGTGCCCGTGGGCACCAGCACCTTGAGGGCGCCGCCACCGGGGTTGAGCACCAGCTCTGTGCCGCCGGCCGACACCACCTGGCCCTCGAGCGCGGCATTCGTCATCGTCGACTCGGGCTGCAGATCGAACGGCGACAGACCCAGGCGCGCCGTCGGCGGTATCGGCCGCACGTCGATGGCGATCAACTGGCCGTCGGCACGCCGGACAGTGGTGACGCCCAGCACCGTGCCGGGTTTGAGTTCGGCCAGGGTGATGGCCTTGGTGCCCGACACGTTGACGCTTTCCGGCAGCGCCACCTCGACCGCCTTGCCGTCGCGCGTGGCCACGGCAATCGTCTGGCCGTCGAAGGCGGTGACGGTGCCGCGGATGTTGGTGGCTTGTTGGGCCCAGGCGCTGGCGCCGGCCCCGCACAAGGCAGCGAGGGTCAAGGCGGGAATGAGTCGGTTCATGGCAATCACCTGCGGGAGTTGGGTTCGGCGGTCGGTTGTGTCTGCCGTTGGGGGCGCAGCGTCGGCATTTGACACCGGACCTCGAAGGGGACCACTGGAATGCACTATCATGCACGTATGCAATCCAGTGCCAGTGTGCGACCCCTGCGTGACCAGGCGCCGGCCGAGGAGCGCCATCCGTTTCTCACCGGCCTGGGCGAGCGGGTGCGCGTGCTGCGCGCGCGCCGTGGCCTGACGCGCAAGAGCCTGGCGCTGGCGGCCGACATGTCGGAGCGCCACTTGGCCAACCTTGAACTCGGTGTCGGCAACGCCTCCATCCTGATCCTGCTGCAGGTGGCGCAAGCCCTGCAATGCCCGCTGGCCGAACTGCTCGGCGACGTGACGACGTCGTCGCCCGACTGGTTGCTGTTGCGTGAACTGCTGGAGCGCCGCGACGAGGCCACCCTGCGGCGGGTGCGCGGCGCCGTCGCCGAACTGCTGGGCCCGGAGACCAGCGCAGGGGGCGCACGGGCCCACTGCGCTGGCGCCGCTCGCAGCCCGCGCGTGGCCCTGATCGGTCTGCGCGGCGCTGGCAAATCCACGCTGGGGCGCCGCCTCGCGGCCAACCTCCGTTGCCCCTTCGTCGAGCTGTCGGCCGAGATCGAGAAGCAGGCCGGAGGCAGCGTGGCCGAAATCCAGTCCCTGTACGGGG
>JANNFB010000351.1:0-7253 GCA_031379365.1 Burkholderiales bacterium | reverse complement strand
GCCCGGACGCTAGTCCGGGCGGCGTGCCGCGCCGTGCTCTGCGCCCCAATCGGCCCGTTCGCACTGCCGTCCGGAGTGTGAACAGGCCCTAGCGCGCCCAGGTGTCCCTCAGGCCCGTGATGCGATTGAACACGGGCCGCTCGCTGCGGTGATCAACGGCGTCGGTCGCGAAGTAGCCGTGGCGTTCGAACTGCACATGGCTGGCGGCTGCGGCAGCCTGCTGCCAAGGCTCAACGAAACCCTGCATGACGCGCACGCTGTTGGGGTTGAGTGCGGTCATGAAGTCCTTGCCGCCGCTGTCCGGATGGTCGTCCGTGAAGAGCCTGTCGTAGAGGCGAAGCTCAGCGGCCATGCTGTCATGCACGCCCACCCAGGTGATGGTGCCCTTGACCTTGATGGCATCCGCGCCCGGAGTGCCACTGCGGGTGTCGGGCAGCACGCGCGCTTGCACCGCCGTGACGGCACCCGCGGCATCCTTGGTGCATCCGGTGCACTCGACGATCACGCCGTACTTCAGCCGCACTTTGTTACCAGGAAACAGCCGGAAGAAACCCTTGGATGGCACCTCGGCGAAGTCGTCGCGTTCGATCCACAGCGCCGGTCCGAGCGCGAACGCACGATTGCCGAGATCAGGCCGCTGAGGGTGAGCCGGGGCGCTGCAGGCCACAGAGTCGACGGCGCCAAAGACCTCGCGCCAATTGGTCAATTCGAGCCGCACGGGGTCGATGACCGCCATGGCGCGCGGCGCCTGACCTTCAAGGTCGTCGCGCAGGGCAATGTCCAGGCTGGCGTAGTCGGTCCAGCCGCCGGCTTTGCTGGCGCCGGTGCGCTCGGCCAGCAGGCGCAGGCTGCCCGCGGTGTAGCCGCGCCGCCGCAGCCCGGCGATGGTGGGCATGCGCGGATCGTCCCAGCCGCTGACGATGCCTTCCTCGACCAATTGGCGCAGCTTGCGCTTGCTCGTCACGATGGTCGTCACGTTCAGGCGCGCGAACTCGTACTGGTGCGGCCTCGGCTGAGCCAGCAGACCCAGAGTGCAGAGGTGATCCAGCAGCCAGTCGTAGAACGGGCGCTGGTCCTCGAACTCCAGCGTGCAGATGCTGTGGGTGATGTTCTCCAACGCGTCCTCGATCGGATGCGCGAACGTGTACATCGGGTAGATGCACCAGGCGTCGCCAGTGTTGTGGTGCGTGGCACGCTTGATGCGGTACAGGGCTGGGTCACGCAAGTTGATGTTCGGGCTGGCCATGTCGATCTTGGCGCGCAGCACGGCCGCACCGTCGTCCAGCTCGCCGTTGCGCATGGCGCGAAAGCGGGCCAGATTGTCGGCAGCCGCGCGGTGGCGGAACGGGCTGTCGAAGCCAGGGGCATTGAAGTCGCCGCGGTTGGCGCGCATCGCGTCAGCGCTCTGCTCGTCCACATAAGCCAGTCCCGCTTCGATCAGCGCCTCGGCCGCGCGGTACATGAAGTCGAAGTAGTTGCTGGCGTAGTAGAGGTGGCTGGTGCGTTGACCGTGGATCTCCGTCTCCCAGTCAAACCCCAACCACTTCACCGCATCCAGGATGGCATCGACGTACTCCTGCTCTTCCTTTTCCGGATTGGTGTCGTCGAAGCGCAGATGGCAGACCCCGCCATAGTCGCGCGCCAGGCCGAAGTTAATGCAGATGCTCTTGGCAAGGCCGATGTGCAGGTAGCCGTTGGGCTCGGGCGGAAAGCGCGTGCGGATGCGCGCCGGGTCGAGTGGGCCCTGGGCGTGGTGAACAGCATCGCCAGGCGTGCCGGCAAAGCGGCGCCCGGCATAGGTGCCGGCCTCGAGATCGCGTTCGATCACGGCGCGCAGGAAGTTGCTGGGCTTCAGGCTCGGGTCTTCTTTGGCGGCGGACATGCAGCTCACAGTCAAGGCGGTCGTTCGATTCTATCGACGGGCCCCCGACGTTACGGTCCCTTGCAGCTGCCTGCGCGGGTTGGGCGGCGGCTGTCCACCGCCGACAGCGCGGCCGCGTTGTCCACCCAGGGCATCGGGCAGCGAGCGCCGGCCTGTCAACCGCAAGGGGAGTTTCATGAGCAGCAAGTCAGGCTTCTTTGCCGCCACCGTCCTGGTCCTGGCCAGCGTTGGCGCCCAGGCGCGCGATGTCTACTGGTCGGTGGGCATCAACGCACCCATCCAGCCGGGCGTCTCGATCGGTACCGTGATCTCCAATGGGCCTGCTTATCGGCCTGCCCCGGTGTACTACGAAACCGCACCGGTCTACTACCCCGCTGCACCGGTGATTTATGCCGAGCCGATCTACTACCGACCGGCACCCGTCTTTGTTCGGCCTGCGCCCGTGGTGTACTTGCCGCGACCCTACTACGCCCCTCGCCGGGTGGTCTACGCGCAAGGTTGGGCGCCGTCCTACCGTGGCCATGGCCACGGCCATGACAAGTGGCGTGACGACGGCCGCTCGCACGGCGAGCCGGTGATGAGCCGACGCAACGAACGCTGAGCCTGCGCACTCATGCCACCACGCCGAAGGCGTGGTGCCAGAGCAGGTGGCCGAGAAAGCGGCCGGGCAGCAGGGTGAACGCACCCGCCAGCAGGCAGGCACCGACGTAGAGGTTGGTCATGCAGCGCCGGTGCGCGGCCACGTTGCCACGCCGGATGTACCAGATGCCGCGCGGCAGGTTCGCCGCCGTGATGACGGTAAAGGCATGGATCGGCGTGATGCCCGCGAGGTTGGGCATGTTGTAGTCGCGGATGAAGGCGCTGGCCAGGGCGGTGCTGCCCATCAAGACCACCAAGGTCCAGCCCCAGGCCTTGTGGCTGCGTGTGCCCTTGCGCCACGCGAACATGATGGCACCCAGAAGCAAGGCGAGCACAGCGGTCACCAAGTGAAAGAAGATCACTGGGTGGCGTTGCAACATGAGCGCGAAGTGCTCGACAAGGCTGCTGTGGGCTGGCATGGCGCGGAATCCGTTGAGTGGCGACGAGCCGCATGGTCACGTCGTCCGCCCGAGGCGTCTGCCGTCCTGCGACGGCATGGCAGCCGCGCTGACGAAACGTCGGCTATTGGCCGCGAAACAGATGCGCGTACAAGCGGCTGGCGGTGAGCTTGTCGGCGTGGTCACGCAGGCTCAGCGTCACCTTGCCTGACTCTTCACGCACTGCGCTGGCGATGGCAGCGGCCCGCACGATGGTGCCCCGGTGGACTTGCCAGAAGACGGCCGGGTCGAGTTGCGGCAGCAACTCTTTCAGCGACAGTCGAATCAGGTGTTCGCGTGCCAACGTGACCACGCGCACGTACTTGTCGGCCGCCTCGAAGTACAGAACTTCATCGATCGGCACCAGATGCACCACCGCGCCGACCTGCGCTTGCACAACCGTCAGGCGCGGTGTCGACACGGTGGGCGCCGCGCCACCGAGCAAGGCGCGCAACTGCTCGACGCTGCGTTGCAACGCCTCGCCGTGTGGCGCGCGCTCGGCCAGGCGCGACTGCAGACGCGCGACGCACGCGGCCAGGCGTTCGCGTTCGACCGGCTTCACGACATAGTCCACCGCTTGCGCCTCGAAGGCGTGCAGTGCGTACTGGTCATAGGCAGTGACGAAAACAATCAGGGGGAAGGCGGGTCCGGCGGTGGGCCAGTCCTCCGCCAGGGCCTGCGCGGCCTCCAGGCCGGTCAGGCCTGGCATGCGGATGTCGAAAAAACAGACGTCGGGCGTCAGGGCCAGGGCCGTGCTGACGGCCGAGGCGCCGTCGCCAACGCTGGCGACGACCTGCAACTGTGGCCAGAGGCTGCGCAACTCGGCCAGCAGGCTGGCGGCCAGCAACGGTTCGTCTTCTGCAATCAGGGCAGTTGTCATGGTGTGGGTGACAGTGGCAAGGTGACTTGGGCCACGGTGCCGCCGCTCTGGCCCGGCGCCAGGTTCAGCGCCGCAGCAGGACCGTAGAGCGCGCGCAGGCGGGCGCGCACCTGTTCGAGGCCGAAACCCGTGCCGTCCGCGGCTGCGGCGCGGCTCAGGCCGACACCGCTGTCGTGCACGCTGAGCACCAGCAGGTTGCCTTCTCGTGCGGCCGTGACCTCGATGCGGCCGCCGGCCACCTGCGGTTCCAGACCGTGCTTGATACTGTTCTCCACGAGGGGCTGCAGCAGCAGCGGCGGCACGGGCAGGGCGCGCAGGGCCTCGGGCAATTGCAGCGACACGCTCAGCCGCGGCCCCATGCGCACGGCCATCAAGGCGAGATAGTCGTCCAGGCGCGCGAACTCATCGGCCAGGGCGTGCGTGCCTGTGCGGGAGGCCTGGAGCGTGGCGCGCAGAAAGGCGATCAGCCGGTCGAGCATGGCCTGCGCGCGCGGCGGGTCCAGCGTGATCAACACCCGCAGGTTGGCCAGGGTGTTGAACAGCATGTGCGGTTCGAGCTGCGATTCGAGCAGCTTGAGTTGGTTCTCCGCGGCTGCGCGGCGGGCCGCTTCGGCCTGGGCTTCGCTGGCGGCCAAGCGGGCCCGCGACCAGGACCAGTAAACCGAAGCCAGGCCAGCGACGATGCTCACCGTCAATACCAGGAACAGCACCCGGGGTCGGTCCAGGCTGGGGTTGCTGGTCTGAACGCCGAGGATCAGGCTGGCCAGCGGGTAGCCAATTTGCATTCCCAGCCAACTGGCGCCCAGGATGATAGGCACCGTCCAGTGCCAGCCCGGCCAGCCGCGGCGCAGCCCGGCGTCGTCGGGGTGGCGGCGGCGCAACCAGGCCGCGGCGAGGCGTCTGCCGGTCTCGATCAGCGCCTGGCAGCTCAGGCCGATGCACAGGGAGAAGACCAGAACGCGTGGGAAGGGATCGTTGAATACCGCACTGAGAAAGGCGGCGATCAGCACACACACGGACGCCCCGGCCAACAGGCTGCGCAACAGCGCGCGGGCCATGGCAGCAGGTCGAAGGGCGGTCACAGTCAGGGACATGGTGGGCTGGCGGTCGGGCGGAGTCGCCAGCATGGCGCGGATTGGCATGCTGCAGTGTTCGGCAGCGACGAAGCGCGGACGGGCGTCGCCAAGCGTCGCCCGAGCGGCGCGACCGGGAGCCGCTCAGGGACTGGCCAGGCGGGCGCGAATGACTTCGACGCGGCTGCGGTTCACGCCCTGGTCCTTGCGACCCACCCGCGAGGCCGAGCGCACCTGCACTGCACCCGCGGCCGGGTCGAACCAGAACTCGGCGTCATCAACGAAGCGCATGAGCTGGGTGGTGAACTGAGCGTACAAATAGTCGGGCCGACGTTCGATGATGCGAGCCCCCGGCAGGCCCTCGACGATCTGCGCCAAGCGAGCGATGGTGGCCGGCCCATCGCCCTGCAAAGCCAGCGGAGCGATCGCTGCATGGGCGCGCTGCGGATGGTCGGGCCATTGGTCGGCCTGGCTGCTGACGCTGTTGGGCGTCTTGGAGGGCGGCTTGAACTTGCCGTCACGCAAGCCGAGATTCGTCGGCGCGCTGCCGGAGAACAGGCCCAGCCGGCCCGAGCCCAGGATCAGCACGGCGAAGACGACGACAAAGATCGCGAAGCTCATGGCCAATTTCCTCGTTCTCAACGCCGCCGCCCGCCGCCCAGCAGCGAGCCGAGCACGCCACGGATGATCTCGCGGCCCACCGCCGAGCCGACGCTGCGCACGGCGCTGCGCGCCGCAGTTTCTGCCAGGCCCTCGCGCTTGCCTCCGCGCGGCCCGGTGCTGCCGAACAGGATGCCGCCCAGGCTGCCCATCAGGCCGCCGCCGGCCTCCTGGGCTGCTGGTGAGTCGGCCTTGCCGGCTGACTCCCGCTGCATCGACTGCGCCGTGTCGGCCGAGGCCACCGAGCGGCCCTTGAGTTTCTCGTAGGCCGACTCGCGGTCGACCGTCTTTTCGTACACCCCCGCGACCAGCGAGCCGGCGATCAGGGCCTTGCGCTGCTCGGGTGAAATCGGGCCGATCTGGCTGCCCGGCGGCAGCACGAAGACGCGCTCCGTCACGCTCGGCCGACCTTTGCCGTCCAGAAAGCTGACCAGCGCTTCACCGACGGCCAGCTCGGTGATGGCCGTTTCGACATCGAGCCCGGGGTTGGCGCGCATGGTGCTGGCCGCCGACTTGACGGCCTTCTGATCCCGCGGCGTAAAGGCGCGCAAGGCGTGCTGCACCCGGTTGCCCAGCTGAGCCAGCACGGTGTCGGGCACGTCGAGCGGGTTCTGCGTCACGAAATAGACGCCCACACCCTTGCTGCGCACCAGGCGCACCACCAACTCGATGCGCTCGACCAGCGCCTTGGGCGCATCGGTAAAGAGCAGGTGGGCTTCATCGAAGAAGAAGACCAGCTTGGGTTTCTCGGGGTCACCGATCTCGGGTAACTGCTCGAACAGCTCCGACAGCATCCAGAGCAGGAAAGTCGCGTACAGGCGCGGCGCGTTCATCAGCTTGTCGGCCGTGAGGATATTGATCACGCCCTTGCCGTCGACGGTCTGCATGAAATCGTCGATCGACAGCATCGGCTCGCCGAAGAACTTGTCGCCGCCTTGCTCTTCGATCTGCAACAAGCCGCGCTGGATCGCGCCGACGCTGGCTGCGCTGACGTTGCCATACTCGGTCTGGAAGTCCTTCGCGTTCTCGCCCACGTGTTGCAGCATCGCGCGCAGGTCTTTCAGATCGAGCAGCGCCATGCCGTTGTCGTCGGCGATCTTGAACACCAGGTTGAGCACACCGGCCTGGGTTTCATTGAGGGCCAGCATGCGCGACAGCAGCAGCGGGCCCATGTCGGACACGGTGGCGCGCACCGGGTGGCCCTGCTCGCCGAACACATCCCACAGCGTGGCCGGGCAGGCAATGCTTTCAGGGGTCGCAAGACCCCGCTCTCCTATCAGCTTGACCACCTTCTCCGGCAGCACACCCTTCTGCGTGATGCCGGTCAGGTCGCCCTTGACGTCGGCCATGAAGACCGGCACGCCGATTTTCGAGAAGCTCTCGGCCAGGGTCTGCAGCGTGATGGTCTTGCCGGTACCGGTGGCCCCGGTGATCAGGCCGTGGCGGTTCGCCAGCCCGGGCAGCAGCACACATTCGATGTCGCCATGCTTGGCAACCAGGATCGGTTCGGCCATGGGAAAACCCTCTCACTTAAAATCATGCGCATCGTAAGCGCAAAGAGAGAGTGTCTTTCATGGCCGGTCATTCCAAGTGGGCCAATATCCAGCACCGCAAAGGGCGCCAGGACGAGAAGCGCGGCAAGGCCTGGACCCGGGTGATCCGCGAAATCATGGTCGCTGCGC
>JANNFB010000340.1:0-37328 GCA_031379365.1 Burkholderiales bacterium | reverse complement strand
CGCCCCAAGACACCGTTCGAGCTACAGCGTCGAAACCGCGCAGCGCCCCAGTCTTGACTACGGGCTTGTTGTCCCAAGGAGGAGAACGGGGTCAACCGGGCGGGCTACCCGTCAGCACGGCGGGCGCAGGCGAAGAGTATTAGGAGGAGAGGCGGGCGCAGCCCGACTCGGGGGACATTCGCGGAGCAGAGCGCCCCGCCGTCCTGATCTCGCGCCATATCTCGCACGCGAGGGCGGAACAACTGCAAAGGGCCGATCGGCAACGGTCAGATGGATGCTGTCGAACGCAACCGCGTATCAGCGCTCGCGCAAGGCGTAGGCCTGGACCTTGAGCAGTGGCTTGAGCAGGTAGGAGAGGACGGACTTCTTGCCTGTGAGCACGTCGACCTCGGCGGTCATGCCCGGGATGATCGGCAGCTTGTCGTTGAAGCTGGCGCGGTCGGTGCGCACGCGCACGAGATAAAAAGCGTTGCCGCGCTCGTCGACCACGGTGTCCGGGCTGATGTTCTCGACCTTGGCCTCCAGACCGCCATAGATGGAGAAGTCGTAGGCGGTGAACTTCACCGTCGCGGCCTGGCCTGGGCGGATGAAGGCGATGTCCTTGGGTGCCACGCGCGCCTCGAGAACCAGGGTGTCATCGAGGGGCACGATCTCCACGATGTCCTTGCCTGGCTGCACCACGCCGCCCACGGTGTTGGCCAGCAGGCGCTGCACGCGGCCGCGCACGGGGCTCTTGACCTGGGCCTTAGAGACCCGATCAGCGAGCGCCACGGCACCTTCGTTGAGGGCATTCAGCTTGCCCATGGCTTCGGCCAGGTCACGGCGCGCCTCGCCGCGAAACACCAGCTCTGTCTCCTGGGCCTTGCGCTGCGACTCGCCGATGGCCGCCTGCACGCGGGCGATCTGCGCCGTGGCTTGTTCGGCGTCGCCGCGGTTGCGCGTCACGTCGCGCTCCAAACGCAGGATGTCTACCTGCGAAACCGCGCCGGTGGCCAGCAGCGGGCGCGTCTGCGTCAACTCCTGCTGCGCCAATTCGAGGCCACGCTGGGCCGCGTTGCGACGCGCCTGCATCTCGTTGAGTTCCTGCTGCCGCTGCGAGAGTTGCTGGCGATTGATCGACAGCTGCGCCGACAGCTCCGACAGGCGCGCGTTGTAGAGCCGTCGTTCCTCTTCGATCGTGCGCTTCTCCTCGTCGGTGGCGGCCGCGGGTGGCTGGAAGGGCTTGTCTTCGGCCAGAGCGCGCAAGCGGGCAGTACGTGCGCGCAAGGCGACCCCTTGCGCCTGGCTCTCGCGCACGCCGGAGGTGGCCCGCGTTTCGTCAACGCGCAGCAGCAACTGGCCTGCCTCGACCAGCTGGCCTTCCTTGACCAGGATCTCGACCACCACGCCGCCGTCCAGCGACTGCACGATCTGCAACTGGCGCGACGAGATCACCCGGGCCTCGCCGCGTGTGACTTCATCGACACGCGCCAGCGCAGCCCAGGCGATCAGCCCCACGACCACCAGCAGCGCGACGCGGACGATGGCCTGGGCGCGATGCGTGCGCTGACGGGAGATGAGGGCGTCGGCTTCGTGTTCGAAAGGCGCCAGGCCCGCCGCGACAGCCTGCGCATCGTCGAGCGGGCTACCGAGCCAGCGTGTCGTCAGCGGGGCCAGCAGAACGCGGCTGCGCTCCAGCAGTGCATGGACGGCTTGGCCGAGGGGTGCCCACATTTCAGGCCGCCTTGGAGATGCGCCCGCTTTGCAGCGCTTGCATGATGCGTTCGCGTGGGCCGTCGGCAACCACGCGGCCGTTGTCGATCACGATCACGCGCTCGACCAGGCTGAGCAGCGAGGTGCGGTGGGTCACCAGCAGCAAGGTCTTGCCCTCGGCGAAGGCGGCCAGGCGCTGCGTGACATGGGCCTCGGTGGAGAAGTCCATCGCGCTGCTCGGCTCGTCCAGGAGCAGAAGCGGTGCGTTGTGCAGCACCGCGCGGGCGATGCCGATGGCCTGGCGCTGCCCGCCCGAGAGCGACTCGCCGCGCTCGCCCACCGCCATATCGAAGCCGCGCGGGTGGCGGCTGACGAAGTCGTGCAGGCCGGCAACTTCGGCAGCGGCGACGACCGCCGCATCGTCGGCGTAGGGCAGACCGAAGGCGATATTGTCGCGCAGTGAGCCGTGGAACAGCAGCACGTCCTGCGAGACGTAGGCGATGTTGCGCCGCACATCAGCCGGGTCGAGTTGGCGCACGTCGACGCCGTCGAGCAGCACTTCGCCGCTACTGGGCTCGTACAGGCCCATCACCAGGCGCTGGATCGTCGACTTGCCGGAACCGACGCGGCCGATCAGGGCCACGCGCTCGCCAGGCGCGATGCGAAAGCTCACGCCATCGAGCGCCATGTCGTCGCGGTTCGGGTAGGCGAAGCGCACGTTGCGCAACTCGATCTCGCCCTTCAGATCACGGCGCTGGATGAAGGGCGCCGCGCCTTCGGCTGCGCTCGGGCGCTCGACCGGCTTGGCCATGAGTTTGTCGAGCGACTCGAGCGCCGTGCGGGCGCCCTGGTACTGCATCAGCAGGCCGACGATTTGGCCGGCCGGGGCCAGCGCCCGGCCCGCCAGCATGCTGGCGGCGATCAAGGCACCCATGGTCAGCTGGCGCTCGTTGATGAGGTACACGCCGATCACGATGACGGCCACGCTGACGCCCTGGGTCAGCCACGCGGTGCCGTACATCGCACTGGACGACAGTGCACGCATGCGCACGTTCATGCGCGCCAGGAACAGGTTGTTGCGCTCCCAGCGGGCCTGGATCACGCCCTCGGCGCCCTGCGTCTTGATGGTTTCCAGTCCGGTCAGGCTCTCGATCAAGGTCGCGTTGCGCTGCGCCGAGGCTTGCCAGGTTGTTTCCGACAACTGGTGCAGGCGGTGCTGCAGCACCCAGCCGATGACGACGATCAAGGCGAACACCAGCACCACCGGCAGGGCGAGCCAGGGCGACAGCCACACCAGCACGGCGACGAAGAGCAGGGTGAAGGGCAGATCGACCAGGGCGGTGACCGTGCCCGAGGCGATGAAGTCACGCACCTGTTCGAAGCCGCGCAACTGGCTGGCGAAGGAGCCGACCGATTCGGGCCGGTGCGCCATCTTCAGGCCCAGCACGCGCTCGAGCAGCGTGGCCGACAGCGTCACATCGATGCGCGCGCTGGCCTCGTCGACGAAACGGCTGCGCAGGGTGCGCAGCCACAGGTCGGCGCACAGCACGAGCACGATGCCGATGGCCAGCGCCCACAGGGTTTCGACTGCTTGGTTGGGCACCACGCGGTCGTACACGTTCATCGAGAAGACCGGGAAGGCCAGCGCAAAGATGTTGACCAGCGCTGCGGCTACCAGCACATCACGGTAGACGAAGCGTTGAGCGCCGATGGCACTCCAGAACCAGTGACCGCGGCGGGTGCGGCGCACCTCGGGCGCGCGGCTGTCGAAGCGGAAATGCGGGCGCACGAACAGCGCCACGCCGGTGTAGCGCGCGGCCAACTCTTCCGGTGAGAGCGTCACCGCCCCCTGGCCGGTTTCGGGCAGCAGGACGCGGGCGTGTCCTCGCTCGTCATGGCCGAGCAACAGCAGGGCCTGGTTGTTGACCAGCACCAGGATGGCGGGCAAGGCCGCCGCATCGATCTGCGCCAGGGCCACGCGTTGCAGCCGAGAGGCCATGCCTGCGCGGACGGCAGCACGCTCCGCCAGTTCGAGGTTCAAGCGGCCCTCGACCAGTGGCAGGCCGGCCGCCAACGACGCCCGCGATGCCCCCTGGCCATGCAGGCGACACACCTCGACCAGGCAATCCAACAGGGGGTCGGGGTGGATGAGGTCTTCGCGCAGGCGTGCCGTGGTGGCTGTCATGACTTCAGCCTATATCGGCACGGTGCACACCGAATTGACCCCGCCGTCGATCGTCGAAGAAATAGCGCAAGGTTTCACGGACGGTGCGGAAAGCAATCTCGTCCCAGGGCACCTCGTCCTCGCGGAACAGGCGCGCCTCCAGGCTTTCGCTGCCCGGGTCCAGGGCCGGCGAGCGCATCGTCGCCAGGTAGAACAAGTGGATCTGGCCGACGCGGGCGACGTCGAGAACCGAGAACAGCGGCCCGAGGTCGACCTGGGCGCCGGACTCCTCGACCGTCTCGCGCAGCGCTCCTTCGGCACTCGTCTCACCGAGTTCGAGGAAGCCGGCGGGCAGGGTCCAGAAACCGTAGCGCGGCTCGATCGCGCGCTTGCAGAGCAGAACCTGGGCGCCCCAGATCGGCACTGTGCCAACGACGTTGAGCGGGTTCTCGTAGTGCACCGTGGCGCAGGCCGGGCAAACCGCACGCTCGCGGTTGTCATCCTGGGGGATGAGGTATGTCACCGGCGTGCCGCAGGCGCGGCAATGCTTGATCCTGGCGCGCTCGTTCAACAGCATGGTGACGCAGTTTAGCGGTGGCATCATTCAGTCCATGCAGCTCTACAGCTACCACCGCTCCTCGGCCTCCTACCGCGTGCGCATCGCATTGGCCCTCAAGGGCCTGGCCTACGACTACATGCCAGTGCATCTGGCCCGCAACGAGCAGTTCAGCGAGTCCTTTGCCGCGGTCTCGGCGTCGCGCCTGGTGCCTTTGCTCAAGGATGGAGACGCGTTGCTGACCCAGTCACTGGCCATCATCGAGTACCTTGACGAGACCCACCCCGCGCCGCCGCTGTTGCCTGCCGACGCGCTGGGCCGCGCCCGTGTGCGGGCACTCGCGTATGACATCGCCTGCGAGATCCATCCACTCGACAACCTGCGGGTGCTGCGTTACCTGGTGCACGACCTCAAGCTCAGCGAGGACGACAAGAACCGCTGGTACCGGCATTGGGTCGAGACCGGGCTGCAGACCGTGGAACGCCAGCTGGTCGACGCTCGCACCGGCGAGTTCTGCCACGGCGACACGCCCACCCTGGCCGACGTCATCCTGGTGCCGCAGATCTTCAACGCCCAGCGTTTCAACTGCCGGCTCGACCACGTACCGACCGTGATGCGGCTGTTCGAGGCCTGCATGCAGCTCGACGCCTTCGAGCAGACGCGGCCGGAGAAATGCCCCGATGCTGGCTGACGCCCACCCCCGAAGCGGCTGCGCCGCTCCCCCTCAAGGGGGCAGCGCTGGCGGGCCGGCAGAGCTGGATCCGCGGCGCTTGCTTGAACGGCGGTGCAAGGTGCATGGTGTCTCTTAGGGAGACATCGATGCCGGGCGTGCTTGCACCCGGCTGGCCGGTCGATGCACGCATTGGCGCGCTGATGAGCACGCGGGCGGGCGGCGTCAGTGAGCCGCCCTTCGACAGTCTCAACCTCGGCCGCTCGGCCGGCGACGACCCGGCGGCGGTGGACGAGAACCGGCGCCGCTTCATGGCAGCGCTGGGTGGCGCGCAGCCGGTGTGGATGTCCCAGGTGCATGGCACGGCTGTCCTGCGCTTGCCCGCGGGTGCTGGGCCTCACACCGCCGACGCCGCCATCACCACCGAGCGGGGTGTGGCCTGCAGCGTCATGGTTGCCGACTGCCTGCCCGTCTTGTTCGCCGCGCCTGACGCGCGGGGCGTTGGCGCAGCCCATGCAGGCTGGCGTGGGCTGGCAGCTGGCGTGCTGGAGTCGACGCTCGCGGCCTTGTGCGAGGCGGCCGCGTGCACGCCGAGCGAACTGCAAGCCTGGCTCGGCCCCTGCATCGGGCCACGTCAGTTCGAGGTCGGTGCCGATGTCGTCGAGGCCTTCGGCATCGGCCCTGAGTTCCTTGCGCGGCCCCGTCCCGACGGGGCCATGCGGTGGCTCGCTGACTTGCCGAGCTTGGCGCGCCGCCGGTTGGGCGCCGCGGGCTTGACCCAAATCAGCGAGAGTGGATGCTGCACGGTGGAAGATGCGTCACGGTTCTTCTCGTTTCGGCGCGACGGCGTCACCGGGCGGATGGCTGCTGCCATCTGGCTGCGCGGCTGAGCGCTGCAAGGCCTCTGCGGCCCGCAGCGCGCGCCGGCGCGCCGGCGTGCCAACCAGGTAAAGCACGATCGCCAGGGGCAGCAGGCCGTAGAAGATGAAGGTGATGACCGCCCCGAGCAGGGTGCCGCTGGGCGCCAGGGCCTCCGCCACGGTCATCAAGAGGACCACATACATCCAGCCCAGAGCGACCAAGTACAGCATGAAGGATTCGATCCTGCGCACGTGATGAATGAAAATGCCTGTCATGTCGACGTCAGCGCGATCGACTACAACAACGCCATTGTTGATCAAGGACCAATGGCACCAGGAGACACCCGGCCATGACACGACCCACCCCCCATGCTGCGGCCAATGCACCGGCCGAGGCCTTCGGCCATGCCGTCGGTGAAATCTGGAAGTCCATGTCGGGTTTGTCGATGCCTGCGCCGGCCCTGAGTGCCTTGCAGGCGGACTACCTGCAGGAGGCCACGGCGCTGTGGAATGGCATGGTGGGGCGACCCGCCGAGCCGCAGGCGGGCGGGGCGCTCAAGGACCGGCGCTTCGCTGCCGAGGCCTGGTCGGGCAACCCCGCGGCCGCGTTTGCGGCGCAGACCTACCTGCTCAACGCGCGCACCCTGATGAAGATGGCCGACGCGGTCGAGGGCGATGCCAAGACCAAGGCCCGCATCCGCTTTGCGGTGCAGCAATGGGTCGATGCCGCCAGCCCGAGCAACTACCTGGCCCTGAACCCGGAGGCTCAGCGCAAGGCACTCGACACCAAGGGCGAGAGCATTGCCCAGGGCATGCAGCAGCTGTGGCACGACATCCAGCAGGGCCATGTCTCGCAGACGGATGAGAGTGTCTTCGAGGTCGGTCGCAACGTGGCCACCAGTGAGGGTGCGGTGGTTTTTGAGAACGAGCTGTTCCAGCTGCTCGAGTACAAGCCGACGACGGCCAAGGTGCACGAGCGGCCGATGCTGTTCGTGCCACCCTGTATCAACAAGTACTACATCCTCGACCTGCAGCCGGCGAACTCGGTGATCGGCTACACCGTGGCGCAGGGGCACCGCACCTTCGTCGTGAGCTGGCGCAATCCGGACGCCTCGATCGCCGACAAGACCTGGGACGACTACATCGAGCACGCGGTGATCCGCGCCGTCCGCGAGGTCCAGGCCATCAGCGGCCAGACGACCATCGACACGCTCGGTTTCTGCGTTGGCGGCACCATGCTCTCGACCGGGCTGGCCGTGTTGGCCGCGCGCGGCGAGCAGCCCGCCGCCAGCCTCACCCTGTTGACCACGCTGCTCGACTTCGCCGACACCGGTGTGCTCGACCTCTTCATCGACGAGCCCGCGGTGCAACTGCGCGAGATGACCTTGGGCAGCGATGCGCCCAACGGCCCGGGCCTGCTCAAGGGCCAGGAGCTGGCCACCACCTTCAGCTTCCTGCGGCCGAACGATCTGGTGTGGAACTACGTGGTGGGCAACTACCTCAAGGGCGACAAGCCGCCGCCCTTCGACCTGCTGTACTGGAACAGCGATTCCACCAATCTCCCCGGCCCCTACTTCTGCTGGTACCTGCGCCACACCTACTTGCAGAACGAGTTGCGCGTGCCCGGCAAACTGACGGTGTGCGGCGAGCGGCTCGATCTCGGCAAGGTCAAGGCACCCGTCTACATCTACGGCTCGCGCGAAGACCACATCGTGCCCTGGCAGGCCGCGTTCGAGAGCAGCAAGATCGTGAAGGGCAAGGTGCGCTTCGTGCTGGGCGCCTCGGGCCACATCGCCGGCGTCATCAACCCGCCGGCGGCGAAGAAGCGCAACCACTGGGTCGACGGCAAGCTGGGCGGCTCGGCCCAGCAGTGGTTCGATTCGGCCAAGGAGGTCCCTGGCAGCTGGTGGAGCGACTGGGCCGCCTGGCTCAAGCCCCACGCCGGCAAGCTGGTGCCGGCACCCAAGGGTTACGGCAACCGCAGCCACAAGGTCATCGAACCGGCACCGGGGCGCTACGTCAAGGCGCGCGCCTGATCGGCTTTCGGGCTTTCTGGCGTTCAGGCATTCGGGCTGATAGGGGTAGCCGTCTGGCGTCAGGACGGTAAAGTGAACGATCAACACCAAAGGAGCAAGCAATGGCACAGAAAGTCGCGTACGTCACCGGGGGCATGGGCGGGATCGGTACCGCCATCTGTCAGCGCCTGAACAAAGAGGGCTTCAAGGTCATCGCCGGCTGCGGCCCGACGCGCGACCACGGCAAGTGGCTGGCGGAGCAGAAGGCCCTGGGCTACACCTTCTATGCCTCGGTCGGCAATGTGGCCGACTGGCAGTCCACCGTCGACGCCTTCACCAGCGCGACCGCCGAGCACGGCAGCATCGATGTGCTGGTGAACAACGCCGGCATCACCAAGGACCGCATGTTCCTGAAGATGACGCCCGACGACTGGAAAGCCGTCATCGACACCAACCTGAACAGCATGTTCTATGTCACCAAGCAAGTGGTGCCAGGCATGGTGGAGAAGGGCTGGGGCCGCATCATCCAGATCAGCTCCGTCAACGGTGAGAAGGGCCAGGCCGGTCAGACCAACTATTCGGCAGCCAAGGCCGGCATGCACGGCTTCACCATGGCGCTGGCACAGGAAGTGGCGAGCAAGGGTGTGACGGTCAACACCGTCAGCCCCGGCTACATCGGCACCGACATGGTTCGCGCCATCAAGCCCGAGGTGCTGGAGAAGATCGTCGCCACGATCCCGGTCAAGCGCTTGGGCAAGCCCGAGGAGA
This sequence comes from Burkholderiales bacterium, assembly GCA_031379365.1. Taxonomy (GTDB): domain Bacteria; phylum Pseudomonadota; class Gammaproteobacteria; order Burkholderiales; family Burkholderiaceae_C; genus CADEEN01. The sequence goes on along the minus strand of JANNFB010000340.1, from coordinate 28,603 downwards.
TCGGCTCCATCGTCGCCTGGCTGGCCAGCGAGGACTCAGGTTTCTCGACCGGCGCCGACTTCAGCTGCAACGGCGGGATGCACATGGGATGAGCTTTGCTCACCCCAGTGCGCATCCCTGCGGGTGAATGTTTCGCTCCCCCAGCCCCCTCCGGGAGGGGGAGAGTCTGGCGACTCTCCCTTTTGGGGTGTATTGACAGCACCCCCAAGCCCCCTCCTGGAGGGGGTTTCTTTCTGAGTGACGAGCCGGCGCAAGCCGGCTTGTTTCATTCGAGGGCGGGGATCACGAAGCGGCGCTCGATCAGGTCGGGGTCGTCGAAGTGCCTGCGGCCGACGAAGGCGGTGGCGTGGTGGCCCCACTGGCGCATCGCACCGGCGCTGGCGATGCCCATGGGCCAGAACAGCATGCGCTCGGGGCGCTCGCTGCCGGGCACCAGACCGTCCGGGCCGTAGAGGCTGCGTCGACCGCCTTGCGGCAGCGGCAGGCTGCGCAACTCGTCGTCGGGGCGCAGCCGGTAGGCCGTGCCGGGGCCGCCCGGGTCCAGGGCAGCGGCCATGACGTAGTGGCTGGCCGAGTCCAGGATGACGACGAGGCGTTGGCCGGGCTGCACGGCCGGCAGCGTGGTGGGCGTGAAGGCCCACTCGATGTGCTGTGGCGCACCGGTGCGCAGCTGCAGCTCAGCGGTCGGCAGGAACAGGTGGTAGCAGCCGCAGGCGTGGATGGTGTCGAGCAGCAGCGGCCGGCCGTCGTCCGCGGCCAGCGTGAGGCGCAACACCACGCCGTCGAGCGCCCCGGCGAGCAGGTCGAAGCGGCTGCGCGGCGGCCGCTCCGGGAACCAGAACGTGTAGACCAGTTGCACCAGCCATTGATCGCGGTAACGCGTGGTGGCCAGGCGCTGGTAGACCACCGGCATTGCCGTGTCCACCGCCGGCGTCGTCGAGCCCTCGCGCCAATGCAGTGCGCCGAAGTGGTCGAAGCTGCCGCGGGTTTCGATCGCCAGCACCGGCGCATGGGCGGCCAACAAGGCCGCGGCCTCGCCGGGCTCGAACTGCGGCAGTCCGAGTGCGTCGCGCGGGCGCTGCCAGACGCTTGAATGCGCCGTGCTCGGGGGGGTGCCGATGGCGGGTACATAGCGCTGCGTGGCCGGCGCAGCGGTCGACCAGCGCGCCATTTGCGCCTGGTGCTCGCGCTGCCAGGATTCCACGCCGGCATAGAAAGGCCAGCGCAACAGAGGGTACAAGCCGAGACCGCGCTGTGCGCCGGCATAGCGATCTGGCACTTCGGCGCGCGCCAGCAAGGCCGCGCGCAGGGCCGGGTCGTCCTGCAGCGCCGGCCGCCAAGCGTCGGCGCAGGCCTGGCTGCGCGCCCGGGCGCCGTTGCCATCGACCACATCGCCGAGCGGGAAAGCGGTGGCGGGCAGGTTTGCGAGCTCCACACGGCGGGCGTCGGACTCGAGACGCTGCAGGCGTGTGAGCCAGGCATCGAAGGCTGCCGCGCTGCCGGTCGCGGGCGAACGCAACTCGGCACCGACCCGGTCGACGCGCAGGCCGGCGAAGCCGGCAATGGCCTCGGCTTCGGCGTCGCGCACGCCGGCCCGTTCGATCGCACCGTCCAGCTGCGCGAACCACTGCGCGCAGGCCGGGCTGCGCCGGTCGGCCGCGATGGGCGGCGCCGGTCCAGGCAGGCTGGCACAGGCCGACAACGCCAGCCCCAAGGCCAAGATGACGATCCACCGCACCGGGCGCTCGGCCGATGGCAGCGCGGGCAGGGGGCGGAGGGCGGCAAGCGGGGTCACGGCGGAGGGACAGCATAGTGCCCTGGTGTGGCGCCGTGTCGACAACCCGCGTTGCAAAGTGTTTGACGCCCCGCGGGCGGGACGCGAGCATGCAACGTCCCCCCTTTTTGATCCCTCAGGAGGTTCCCTTGCCCGCATTCCAGCCCCGTCCCCTGATCCAGGCTTTGGCCACGCTCGGCTGCATCAGCCTGCCCTTGCTGGCTGCAGCGCAGACCGCGGCGCCGGCGCCGCCGTCGGCTGCCTCGCAGCCCAGCACCACGCTGGAGCAGATCGTCGTCACGGCCCAGAAGCGCGCCGAGCCGGTGCAGAAGGTCGGTGTGGCGATCTCGGTGCTGTCGGGCGACGAACTCGCATCGCGCGGCGTGCGCAAGGTCAACCAGTTGCAGAACGAAGTGCCCAGCCTCGAGGTCGAGCCGGCCTTCGGCGGCGGCCAGGCGCAGTTCCGCCTGCGCGGCGTCGGCTTCCAGGACTACGCCACCAACAACTCGGGCGCTGTGTCGGTGTATGTCGACGAGGTCGCCCTGCCGCTGCCGGTGCAGACGCAGGGCTTGCTGTTCGACCTCGACCGCGTGGAAGTGCTGCGCGGGCCGCAGGGCACCCTTTATGGCCGCAACACCACCGGTGGCGCGATCAACTTCATCACCCGCAAGCCGACCAAGACCTTCGAAGGCGCGGCCACGCTGGGTTACGGCTCGTACGGCGCGGTCGAGGCCGAGGGCTTTGTTTCGGGCCCGTTGTCGGACGCCCTGCGCGGGCGCATTGCGTTGGCCACGCAACAGGGCGGTGCCTGGCAGAAACGGCGCGAAGACGGCAGCAAGCTCGGTGACAAGGATGTCTTCGGCGTGCGCGGGCAGCTTGAGCTGGACGCCACACGTGACCTGCGCATTGGCCTGAGCTTTCACTACGGCACGGATCAGTCCGAAGGGCAGGGCTTGTATGCCTTCGTGGCGCAGCCGGCCGTCCCCGGCTACCCGACTCCGAAACCCGCATTGCCGGCCGACACCGACCGGCGCGCCGCGGGATGGGGATTTGCCCCCGCCTTCCTGGCGCAGATCGGCCAGCCGGCCAATGCCAAGCCGTCACGCGACAACGATGCCACCGGCGCCTCGCTCAACATCAACTGGGACATTGGCGCCATGCGCCTGACCAGCATCACCGCGGTGGACCGCTTCAACCGCAAGGAGCTGGCCGACTACGACGCCACCTCGCTGCCGCTGGCCGAAACCTTTTTCGACAGCAAGGCGCGCACCACCTCGCAGGAGTTGCGCCTGGCCAGCAACACCCCCAAGGCAGACTTCAATTGGCTGACCGGGCTTTACTACGCCAACGAGAAGCTCGACGAGAAGTACTGGTCGAGTTTCCAGGGCAGCTTCGGCTTCCCCATCGTGCGCACCAGCTACAACCAGCAGGTGCGCACCACGAGCGTCTTTGGTCAGGGTGACTTCCGCATCGCGCCAGGGCTGAAGGTCGTGTTGGGATTGCGAGCTGAGCGCGAGCGGCGCGAGCGCAATGATTTCGCGACTGTCAGCATCGCGCCCGACATCCCCTTCTTCGGTCCGTCCAGTGGCTCGTTCACCAACAACCATCGCTCTGGCAAGTTGGCGCTTGAGTACCAGGCCAGCGCCAACCTGCTCACCTATGGCTCGATCAGCCGCGGCGTCAAGTCGGGTGGTTTCACGGCGGTCAACACCTTTGCAGAACTGGCGCTGACGCCTTTCAAGCCCGAGGTCTTGATTGCCTACGAGGCGGGGTTCAAGAGCGACATCACGGGCAGCTTGCGTTTGAACGGAGCGCTGTTCCACTATGACTACCGCGACCAGCATATCCTCGACGCCATCATCGACCCGGGCACGGGCGCCACTGTGGGCAAGATCGTCAACGCGCCAAAGTCCGAGATCAACGGCATCGAGCTCGAACTCGCGTGGCGCCCCGCCGCGGGCCTGACGTTGACCCAGTTCCTCGGCTACAAGGACGGCGAGTTCAAGCAGTACACCGCACTGCAGCCGCCGGCCAACCTGGCCGGCCAGCCGCTGTACTTTTCGCGCCTGAGCTACGGCGGCTCGCTGGCCTACCAGTTCGGCGCTGGAAACTGGTTGTTCAACACCCAGGCCGATGTCAGCTACCGCGACAAGACGCGCACTTTCCTCACCCGCCTGAACCCCGCCTACGACTTCGAGGTGCCAGGCTACTGGCTGGCCAACGCACGAGTCGAAATGGGCCCCGCCGAGGCCAAGTGGCGCGCCACGGTTTACGTGCGCAACCTGTTCGACAAGAAGTACGACCTGACACGCAACTTCTTCGACCTGCCTTTGCCCGTGGCCGCAGCGGGGGCGCCGCGCACCTTCGGCGTGCAAGTCCGCTACGACTTCTGAGCCGCGCATGAGCGGCGCGCTGACGGCGCAGGCCGTGCGCCTGCGCGGCCAGCGCAGCTTGCGGGTGTTGACCGGTGAGCCCGGTGCGGCGGCCAGCGGGACCACTGTGTTTCTCGTGCACGGCGCCGGCGGCCGCGCCGAGCAGTGGCGCCTGATCTGGCCCGGTCTGCTCGAAGCCGGACATCGCGTGGTCGCTTTCGACGCGCTCGGCCACGGCGACAGCCCGGCGCCGCGCGATTGGCGCAGCTACGCCGGCGCCGAGTGGGTGGCCGACCTGCGGTGCCTGCTCGACCGCGAGGCGGGCGGGCGCAAGCTGCTGGTCGGGCACTCGTATGGCTGCCTGATTTCCTTGGCTGCGCTGTTGCTGCCCGGTGCACCCGTCGACAGCGCACTGTTGCTCGCCCCGCCGCCACCGGACGCCCTGCCGCGCCCGCCGCGCCTGGCCTACCTGCCGGTGGCCGTGCTGGAGTGGATGCGGCCGCAGCTCTCGGCCGGTTTTCGCGTCGCCGCCTGGGGGCCCGACGCCGCAGCCGCACTCGTCGACGCCGAGACCGCGATCAGCGACCGCAACTCGCTGTACGTTTTCAAGGCCATGTGGCGGCAATGGCTGCAGCTGGCACCGACGGCGCTGGCCGGCCTGCGCACGCCGGTGCAAATCCTCGCCGGTGACGCCGACGGTCTGACGCCGCTGGCCGGTGCGCAACGCCTGGCCGCCCTGCTGGCCCAGGCCCCGCTGGATGTGCTGCCGCGCTGTGGGCACCAGATCCCGTTGGAGCGGCCCGATGCCGTGCTCGCCGCCATCCTCGACCGCAGCCGGCGATAGAGCGCATGGGCATGGCGCCTATCATCGCGCGCCACCCCAGCCCAGGAGCAATCCCATGTCAGGTCACGGATTCCACGTCCACGGTCCGCACGACCACGAACTCGAGCACGCCGCGCACGGTGCGGGGAAGGACCGGTTCACCGGCAGGATTGCGGTGACGACGGCCATCCTGGCCACCGTGGGCGCGCTTTTCTCCTACATGGGCGGGGCCACGCAGGCCAATGCCGGTCTGTACAAGAACAACGCAGCGATCAAGAAGACGGAGGCCTCGAACCAGTGGAACTATTACCAGGCCAAGAGCAGCAAGCAGAACCTCTCTGAATTGGCGATCGTGTTGGTGGCCGAGGACAAGAAACCGCAATACCAGCTGGAAGTCGAGCGCTACAAGAAAGAGAAGGCCGAGATCAAGCTCGACGCAGAGAAACTCGAAGCCCAGTCCAAGGCCTGGGACGACCAATCCGAGGCCCAGATGCACCAGCACCACCGTTGGGCTCAGGCGACCACCGCCTTGCAGGTGTCTATCGCCCTGGCAGCCATGGCGCTGCTGACGCGCCGCAAGTGGTTGGAGTGGGGCATGTTCGGCCTGGCCAGCATCGGCCTGGTGCTGGGCGGCTTGGCCATTGCCCACGTTTGACACGCCGCCGGCTCAGCCGCTGCTGCCGGCAATGAACCACTTGATCACGCCCTTGGCCGCGAAGCCGACCAGACCGAAGCCCAAGGCAAGGAAGAGCACGAAGGTGCCGAAGCGGCCGGCCTTCGACTCGCGTGCGAGCTGGTAGATGATGAAGGCCATGTAGAGCATGAAGGCGCCGATGCCGAAGCTAAGGCCGAAGCCGGCGATCTGTTCTTCGCTGAAACCGAACATGGGCTTCGCTGCGGCTCAGTCTTGCGCGCTGGCTGGCGCTACACAATCGCGGTAGGCGTGCCAGCTGGCATGGGCCAGCCACGGCACGATGGGCACCAAGCCGATCAGCAGGGTGGCCATGCCCAGGGCGGTGAGGCCCATGATCAGCAGTGCCCACAGCGCCAATGGCAAGGGGTTGGCCAGCACCACGCGCCAGCTGGTCAGCACCGCGTTGAGCACGCTCACCGGGCGGTCGAGCAACAAGGGGATCGCCACGACGCTGCTGGCGAACACCGGCGCGGCCAGCAGGCCGCCCAGCAGCACCCAGCCCTCGAACAGCCAGCCGGTCTCGGCGAGCACCACGTGCTGCAGGAAGTCGGCCGGACTGTTGACCACGTCGGGTGCGAACCAGGTCACCAGCGATGCCGAGGTCAGCACCCAACCGGTACCTGCCAGGGCGAGCAGGGCGCCGAAGCGCATCAAGCGCCGCGCGGGCGTGCCGCGCGGCCACCAGGCGCGCACCGCCACACCCATCAGAGCCCCGGTGCCAGGCGCTTCATGGCCTTCCAGCGCGCGACTCACGGCATACAGGCCGGTTGCCAGCACCGGTGAAACCAGCAGCAAGCCGCTGAAGGCACCCGCCAGCAACCAGAAGTGGCTGTGCGCCAGTGTGAACAAGACAGCACCGAAGAGCGCCAGCGTGAGCCCATGCGACAGGCCGGGGGCCGGCGCGCGGGCCAAATCGCGCGCACCGCGCGCGAGCCAGCGCAGCGGCTGGGTCAGCGCGATGCTGCGCACCTGGGGCGCAATGTGGGCGTCAGACGGGCGCGGAGCCATGCGGCCCATCATGCCGTGGGTCGTGCCTCTTGGGCTTGACCTCGCTCAGCCCGTGGCGTCAGCAGATGCGCAATCGAGTTGGCGTAGTAGCGCAACAGCGGCACCTCTTCGGCCCGTGTCCGGTACAGGCCATCCTGCGCGTCCACCAGGTGGCGCTGGGTCAGCATGCGCAGGCCGGCGCTGATGGCGTAGTCCCAATCGCCGCGCGGCAGGTAGAGGCGGGCATTGCGCGCCTCGAGATCGGCCACCAAGGCGGCGACCGCGGATTTCAGTTCGAGCTCGCCGATCGCGCGCTCGCCCTGCTGCAACAACACCGTGGCCACCAGGGGCACGGGCAGCACCGGGATCAGCTGGCCGACCTGGTCCATCAGGTGCCGGCCGAGGGCGGCCACCTCCGCCTGGCGCTGTTCGCGCGGCAGGTGGTCGAAATCGACACTGCGCGCCGCGGCCCAGGCACGCACCGACACCGGTGTGCCGAAGTTGACGCAGGCATAGCCGAGGCGGTGCCAGCGACTGCGCAAGATCAACCCGAACTGACTGCCGAGGAAGGCCAGGGTGCGCCCGGCGCTGCGCAGGCTGCTCGACTTGGGCGCGCTGGCGTCGCCGCTCAGCAGCTGGGTGCGGTCTTCGAGCACGCGGTCGTAGTTCAGGCCCAGCGGCACGAAGACCAGGTCGCGTTCGCCGTGGGTGTGAAAGCCGCGCAGCATGTAGTCGAGCACGCCGAACTTGGGCTCGCGCATGCGGCCGTCGCGCGTCAGGCCGCCTTCCGGGTACACGGCTTGCGTCACGCCAGCCTCGGTGGCCATGGCGATGTAGCGCTCGAGCACGCGGCGGTACAGCTCGTCCTTGGAGTTGCGGCGCACGAAGTAGGCCCCCATGGCGCGGATCAACTGCTGCAGCCCCCACACCTGCGCCCACTCGCCCACGGCATAGCTCAGCGCGGCGCGCTCGGCCGCCAGGTAGGACGCGATGATGTAGTCCATGTTGCTGCGGTGGTTCATCACGAAGACCACCGTGGCGTGCTCGGGAATCGCGTTCAGGCCGGCATCGTCGGTGTAGCCGATGCGCACGCGGTAGAGCGAGCGCGACAGGGTCTTGCCGAGCCAGTAGCCGATGCGAAAGTAGACGTAGGCGTTGAAGGCCGGGACGATTTCGCGCGCATAGCGCTGCACCTGGTCGAGCGCCACCTCGCGCGGCATGTTGCGCGCGTCGGCGAAGGCTTGCGCCGCCTGCTGCACTTTCTCGTCGAAGATCAGGCGATCGATCAGGGTCTGGCGCTTGATCTGCTGGAACGGCCGGATGCCGATCTTCAGGCGCCGGCCGACCTCGTCGAGCACGCGGTTGGCGCGGCTCTTGATCCACCAGCGCATGCTGGGCATCAGCAGCCGGTCGAGCAGCGCCCACGCAGCCAGCCCGCCGACAACGACGGCCAGCCACAGGGGCAGGGTGATGCTTGCCGACATGGGCCTCCTTGCCGCGGGCGCTCGGGGTGGCGGCGCTCGCATGCTAGCCCGCGCTGCGCTGTGGCGGCAGGCGCAGGGGTCGAGGATTTCCCTTGCCTGCTCAGCTATGCCGCGCCGGCGCGCCCGCCCACTGCGTTAGCCTTCGCCCCCTGTCCCCCTGCGCCAAGGAAACGCCATGACCCCGCTCAAAGCCCAGTACGAAGCCCGCGGGCCCGTGCCGCAGGATGTGATTCATGCCGTGCCCTTCACACCGCCACCACTGGCCGCCGGCCAGGCGCTGGTGGCCGTGCTGGCGGCACCGATCAATCCGTCGGACGTGTTGATGCTGACGGGCGGCTACGGCCTCTTGCCGCCGCTGCCCGCCGTGGGCGGCAGCGAAGGGGTGGGGCGCATCGTCGAGCTCGGCCCCGACACCGCCGGGCTGCGCGTGGGCCAGACGGTGCTGCTGCCCGCCGGCAGCGGTACCTGGGCCACGCACATCGTCGCTGAACTCAAGCGCCTGGTGCCCTTGCCCGATGGAGCCGACCCGCAGCAGTTGTCGATGCTCACGGTGAACCCGGCCACGGCCTCGCTCATGCTCTCGGAGTTCGTCACGCTCGCTGCCGGCGACTGGGTGATCCAGAACGTGGCCAACTCGGGGGTTGGCGGCTACCTGATTCAACTCGCGCGCTTGCGCGGCCTGCGCACGGTGAACGTGGTGCGGCGCGAATCGGCGGTAGCGGCTGTCGAGGCGCAGGGTGGCGATGTGGTGCTGGTCGACGGCGACGACCTGCCCAAGCGCGTCAAGGCGGCCGTGAACGCGGCGCCGGTGCGCCTGGGCATCGACGCCGTCGGCGGCCAGGGCACGAACCGCATCGCACGTTGCCTGGCCGAGGGCGGCACCCTGGTGAACTACGGCTCGATGAGTGGCGAGGCCTCGGTGGTCACGGCGCAATCTTTCATCTTCAATGACATCACGCTGCGCGGCTTCTGGCTCGCGAAATGGTTCACCAAGGCGACGCGCGAGGCGCAGAAGGCCCTCTACGGCGAACTCGCGGGCCTGATCGCGCGCGGCCAGCTCAGCGCGCGCGTGCACGCCACCTACCCGGTCGAGCAGATCCAAGCCGCCGTGCTGGCCGCCAACACGGGCGAGCGCAACGGCAAGATCCTGATCGTGCCGCGGGCCTGAAGCCCGCATCGCTTGCGCACCCCCAACGAGGAGACGGCCATGGTCAGCAAAGTCAAACGGGGCGCCGGCACGGCGCTGATCACCGGGGCTTCGTCAGGCATCGGTGAAGCCTTGGCGGCCCGCTTCGCGCGCGGAGGCTTCGATCTGGTGCTGGTGGCCCGCCGTGCCGATATGCTGAACGCTTTGGCCGAGACATTGCGAGCGGAGCACGGTGCCAAGGTCTGGGTTGCGCCTGCCGATCTGTCCTTGCCCGATGCGCCGGCGCAGCTCGCGGCGGCCATGAAACGGGCGCGGCGCCCGATCGACGTCCTGGTGAACAACGCCGGTGTGCTGGCGCACGGGCCCTTCGTGAAGATGCCGGCGCAGCGGCATCGGCAGCTCATCGATCTGAACGTGTCGGCCCTCACGGCCTTGCTGGCGGAGTTCTTGCCGCCGATGGTGGCGCGCGGTCGGGGCAGGGTGTTGAACGTGGCGTCGATTTCCGCGTTTCAGCCTTTGCCGTCCTTGGCCACCTATGCGGCGACCAAGGCCTACGTGCTGTCGCTCACCGAATCGCTGTCGGAAGAACTCAAGGGCAGCGGCGTGACGCTGACTGCACTGTGCCCTGGCATCACCGCAACCCACATGCTGAGCAACGCCAAGGCCGGCAGTGCCGAGCTCGGCAAGCTGCCCGGCTTTCTGATCGGCAGCGCCGAAGCCGTGGCCGAGGAGGGCTACACCGCCTGCCTGCGCGGCGACGTGATCAAGGTGCCCGGGGTGCTGAACCTGGCGACCATCGTCTCGGCCCGTGCGACGCCGAAGTGGCTGCTGCGTCGCGTCAGCGGCGCGATCGTTCGGCGCCTGGGCTGAGCCCGGTCCCTGCACTGCGCAGCGGGCCCAGGCCGAGCGACGCGGGGGGGGCTCAGCGCCGGCCTGCCGTTGCGCCGAGGATGTCCCGTGCCCGCTCGCCCGTGCCGCGGCGCACGCTGCCGACGATGGCGGCCGACGGCCCCGCGGCCAGCATCTGCTCAAAGGCGGCGCGCACCTCGTCGGCCGTCACCGCCAGCAGGCGCGCAAGCGCTTCATCGGGCGAGCGCAGGCTGCCGCGCACGAAGACCTCGAGGGCGGCGTCTTCGAGCCGGCGCAGCGGCTTCTCGGCGTCGTGCAGGCGGCGTACTGCGATCTGGTTGTGCGCGCGGTCGAGGTCCACCGCGTCCACGTTGTCGGCCTGGGCCCGCAACAGGCCCACCACCTCGCGCAGGAATTCGTCGAACTGCGCCGGCGCGGTCGACGCTTCGATCACCAGCTGGCCGCACATGTCGAACTGGTCGGCCACGCATGAGGCGTTGTAGGCCAGGGCGCGTTCTTCGCGCACTCGCGTGAGCAGCGGCGAGCTCATGCCCTCGCCGAACACGGCCGCGGCCACGAGGTGGGCGGCATCGTCGTCGCGCAGGGAGGGGATCGGGAAACCGAGCACGACATGCGTCTGGCTGCTGCCCGCCAGGGCCCGGGCGCGAACGGCGCCGGTATAGGTCGGTGCGGCGATCAGGTTGGGCTCGCCGCGCGGCATGGCCCCGAAGGCCGCCTCGGCCGCACGCACCATGGCAGCAGGGTCGATGGCGCCGGCCACGCCGACGATCAGGTTCGCGCCGGTGTACTGGCGGGCCACGTAGCGCACCAGGTCGGAGCGACCGAAGCGCTCGATGTTGGCGCGGCTGCCGATCACGGGCTGGCCGACAGCATGCAGGCCGTAGCAGGCGCGGTCGAATAGCTTGTAGCCGGTGGACAACGGGTCGTCGTCGTCCTCGGCAAACTCCTGCAGCAGCACCTGGCGCTCGCGCTCCAGCTCCGCCGCCGGAAAGGTCGAGGCCAGCACGATGTCGCCCAGCATGCACACGAAGTCGCCCGCATGCGTGGCCAGGCCGCGCATCTGGTAAGCGGTGTGGTCCTTATCGGTGTGGGCATTGACCTCGGCACCCAGGCGCTCGGCGTCCAGGTTGATGCGCCGCACATTGCGCTCGGCCGTGCCCTTAAACGCCATGTGCTCGATGACGTGGCTGATACCGCTCTGCACCGGCGACTCGTGCGCGCTGCCGGTGCGCACGAAGACGCTGACGGCAGCGGTGTGCAGGTGCGGCATGCGCAGCGCGATGACGCGCACGCCGTTGGGCAACTGGGTCAGGACGGTTTCAGGGGCGCTCATGCCTCGATCCTAGGGCCTGGCTCGCGCGGCCGGGCGGCGCAGGCATCGCGTCGACAATCGGCAGGCCACTTGCCTTTGTCCCACGCGACCGGTCCAACCCCCTGCCCGCATGTTCAAGCTGATCCGACTCACCGTGCGCCGGGCGCGCCAGGAGCGCCTGCTGCAGGCCGCGGGCAGCCTGACCTTCACCACCCTGTTGTCTGTCGTGCCTTTCGTCGCGGTGAGCCTGGCGCTGTTCACGCATTTCCCGATCTTCGGCCGCTTCGAGGCCGCACTCGAAGAGCACCTGTTGAAGAGCCTGCTGCCGGCCGAGATCGCGCGCACCGTGCTGAAGCACCTGCATCAGTTTGCCGCCAATGCCGGCGAGTTGACCTGGATGGGCTCGCTGTTCCTGCTGGCCACCGCACTGGCGTTGCTGCTGACGGTGGAGAGCGCCTTCAACCGCATCTGGAACGTCAAGCGCAGCCGGCCCCTGCTCAAGCGCATCGGCCTGTTTCTGCTCCTGCTCGCCGTGGGGCCAGCCGCGCTCGGGGCCAGCCTGTGGGCCACCTCGGCGCTGCTGGGCGCGTCGCTCGGTTGGATCGGGCCGCTGCCGCCCGGCGCCAGCTTCATCCTCAACCTGGGGCCGCTGGCGCTGGCCTGGCTTGGCCTGAGCGCCTTGTTCTACTGCTTGCCGTATGCCAAGGTGCGGCGGCGCGACGCCATCGCGGGTGGCCTGATCGCCAGCGTGGCGCTGGAGCTGGGCAAGCGCGGCTTCGCCGCCTACCTGTTCAAGATCCCCACCTACAAGGCCGTCTACGGCGCCTTCGCCGTGTTCCCGGTGTTCCTGCTGTGGCTCTACTTCTCGTGGCTGGTGACGCTGACCGCCGCCTTGATCGCGGCCAATCTGGCCCGCTCGGCAAGCTCGCCGCGTTAGGCTCGGCGCCCCGGCCCAAAAACCCAACAGCCTGCCCCTCCCGACCCCACCCATGAACATCGCGCTGATCGCCCACGACCGCATGAAGACCCCCATCGTCGCCATCGCGCACGAGTTTGCCGCCACGCTGCGCCGGCACACCCTGATGGCCACCGGCACCACCGGCGGCCGGCTGCGCGACGACGTCAGCCTGGACGTCGAGTGCCTGCTCAGCGGGCCGTTGGGTGGCGATCTGCAGATTGGCGCCCGCCTGTCGACCGGCCTGGTCGACATGGTGATCTTTCTGCGCGACCCGATGACGCCGCAGCCGCACGAGCCCGACATCAATGCCCTGGTGCGTGCCTGCGATGTGCACGACGTGCCCTGCGCCACCAACCCGGCCAGCGCGCGCATCCTGTTGCGCAGCCTGGGCTCGCCGCCGTAGCGGCCGGCGCCTCACCAGGTCTCGACCATCGCGCGCTGGCGCGCCTGCAGCGCCAGGCGCCGGGCCGCTAGAGGTGCGCCTCCGGCGCCAAGGGCTGCAGCAAAGAGCCCCACCAGCGCATCCACCAGGCCGAGTCGGGCTCCAGGGTCAGCACGCGTTGGCGGTCGCTGTCGGGGGCGACCCACTCGCAGCAGCCGCCACCGGCAGTGCGGCGCACGCGGTAGGCGCTGTGCAGGCGGTCGATCTCGATCAGGTGCATCAACTCTGCCGCGATGCGCGGGCTGTCGACCACGGCTCCGAGTTCGGTGTTGATCGTGGCCGAGCGTGGGTCGAGGTTCATTGAGCCGATGTAGGCCACGCGGCGGTCGATGATCACGGTCTTGGCATGCAGCCGGCCCAATGAGGCCCCGAACAGGAACATGCGCATGTTGTCCTTCACGCGCCGGTGGCTCAACTCGTACAGTTCCACGCCCAAGGCGAGCAGCGGCTCTCGGTAGCGCGCGTAGGCCAGGTGCACCAACGGCTCGTCGGTCGAGGCCAGCGAGTTCGTCAGCACGCTGACCTGCACACCGCGCTGGCGCAGGCCGGAGATCAGCGCCATGCCCTGCACGCCCGGGATGAAGTAAGGTGACGAGGCCTGCACCTCGCGCTCAGCCATGCGAATGGCCTCGAACAGGTTGTAGGTGACGCTTGTCTCGAGCAGATCGCCGCCGGCGCCGCCTTCGAAGGGCTTGTCGGGGTGGTCGGCGAACACATAGGCCGAACCCCAGTGCAGTTGCACGGCCCCGGCGTCGAACTCGGCACCGACCGGCGCGTAGCCGAGCACATCGCGCTCGGCCAACGGCCCCGGCGGCGGCGTGCGGGCAGCGTCGGTGGCCGCTTCGAAGGCTGCCCGCGCCTGGTCGGGCGTGCGGTGCTCCGGCACGACGGCCTGCAGAGGGAACACCGCGTCGCTGTTCCAGTAGCGGTCGAACAGGGCTTGCAGGGGCGGCAGCACGAAGCCGGCCACCAGCGCGTCGACATCGATGAAGTTGTCGGCGTCCTTGCGCAGGTAGTACTCGTTGGCGATGTTGCGCCCGCCCATCACCGCCCAGGCCCCGTCGGCGATGAACAGCTTGTTGTGCATGCGGTGGTTGATGCGGCCCCATTCGAAGGGGGCGGCCAGGAAGCGGCCGAAGGGACCGCTGCCGCGGGCGACAGTGAAGGGGTTGTACAGGCGCACTTCGATGTTCGGGTGCGCGGCAAAGGCCAGGAACAGGGTGTCCGCACCCCCCGTGTACAGGTCGTCGATCAGCAGGCGCACGCGCACCCCCCGCGCGGCGGCGTCGCGCAGGGCGCGCAACAGCCAGCGGCCGGTTTCGTCGTCGGCGAAGTGGTAGTACTGGACATCGAGCGTGGCTTGGGCGCGCTGCGCCAGTTGCACGCGGGCATCGAGCGAGTAGGGCCCGAGGGGCAGCAGGCGAAAGCCACTGGCATCGGCCGCAGGCTGGCCGACGACAGCCATGCGCGCCAGGGCGCTGGCGGGGCTGGCCGGGATGGCTTCGCTGGCGAGGGCGGTGCGGTCTACCTGGGGCAGGCTGGCGCAGCCGCCCAGGCCGAGCAGGGCAATCAACGCCAGCGCAGTGGCCCACCCGTGCGAGCGGGTTGATCGTCGTTTGTCCATGGTCACCGTTCTGCTGCGTTCTTCAGCAGTCGGTGCAGTGTGCCGTCGAATTACAAGGCGATGCGTCAAGCGGCGGGCAAGGCCGGTCAATTCACGGCTCCCTCAAGGGACATGGGACAAGCCCTTGGCCCTTCTATCATCGCGGCCATGCCGACCGAACAAGACAGCGCCAGCGCCTTCATCACTCGCTGGCAGGGCGTTACCGCCTCCGAGCTGTCCACCGCACAGAGCTTCGTCATCGAGCTGTGCGAACTGCTGGGCGTGCCGCGCCCGCACGCCACGCCTGAACAGGCGTACATGTTCGAGCGGCCCGTCACCTTTGCCCACGGCGACGGCAGCAGCAGCGCCGGGCGCATCGACTGCTACCGCCGTGGTGCTTTCATCTGGGAGTCGAAGAAACTCAAACCCGGTGCCGTGGCGGCCGCCACGGGCACGACCAGCAAAGCCTTCGACGACGCGCTGTTGCGCGCCCGCGCCCAGGCTGAGGCCTATGCCCGCGCCCTGCCGGCCAGCGAAGGCCGGCCGCCGTTTCTGGTGGTGGTGGATGTGGGCCATGTGATCGAGCTGTACGCCGAGTTCACCCGCTCCGGCGCCACCTACACGCCGTTCCCCGACCCGCGCTCGCACCGCATCCGCCTCGCCGATCTGGCCGATGACACGGTGCGCAGCCGGCTCAAGGCCTTGTGGGCCGACCCGCTCTCGCTCGACCCCGCCCGCGTCAGCGCCCGCGTCACGCGCCAGGTGGCTGGCGAGCTGGCCGGGTTGGCCAAGTCACTCGAAGCCGCCGGCCACCCGGCCGAGCAGGTGGCCGGCTTTCTGACGCGCTGCCTGTTCAGCATGTTCGCTGAAGACGTGGGCCTGCTGCCCAAGGACGCCGACGGCAGCGGCAGCTTTCTCGCGCTGCTGAGAACCCACCGCGAGCAACCGGCGACGCTGGTCAACATGCTGCGCGTGTTCTGGGCCGGCATGGACAGCGGCGGCTTCAACGCCGCCATCGCGCAGGACGTGCTGCGCTTCAACGGCAAGCTGTTCAAGGGCGCCAACGCCAGCGGCTATGTGCTGCCGCTCAGCAGCGTTCAGGTCGATGGCCTGCTGCGCGCGGCCAGCGCCAACTGGAAAGAAGTCGAGCCCGCCATCTTCGGCACCTTGCTGGAGCGCGCGCTCGACCCGGCCGAGCGCCATGCCCTGGGCGCCCACTACACGCCGCGCGCTTATGTGGAGCGGCTGGTGCTGCCCACCGTGGTGGAGCCGCTGCGCGCCGATTGGGCCAACGCGCAGGCGGCGGCGCTGCTGCTGGTGCACGAGGCCGAGGCGCTCGACGGCCGCAAGCGCGATGCGAAGTTGGAAGAGGCGCGCACCGAGATCCGCCGCTTCCACCACCAGTTGTGCACGACGCGCGTGCTCGACCCGGCCTGCGGCAGCGGCAACTTCCTGTACGTGACGCTGGAACACCTGAAGCGCCTGGAAGGCGAGGTGCTGAACCAGTTGGAGGCCCTCGGCGAAACGCAGGACAAGCTGGCCCTCGAAGGCGAGACCGTCACGCTGCAACAACTGCGCGGCATCGAGATCAACGAACGTGCCGCCGCGCTGGCCGAACTGGTGCTGTGGATCGGCTGGCTGCAATGGCACCTGCGCACGCGCGGCCCGTCGAGCGTGGCCGAGCCGGTGATCCACGACTACGGCAACATCGAGTGCCGAGATGCGGTGCTGGCCTCTGACCGGCAGGAGATCGCGCAGGGTGCGGACGGCCGGCCGATCACGCGTTGGGATGGCAAAACCTTCAAGACGCATCCGGTGACGGGCGAGGACGTGCCGGATGAGACGGCGCAGGTGCCACAGTGGAAGTACGTGAATGCGAGGCGGGCTGAGTGGCCGGAGGTGGAGTTCGTCGTGGGGAATCCGCCGTACATCGGCGACAAGCGCCTTCGACAAACGCTGGGTGACGGGTACGTCAACAAGTTGCGATCAGTGTGGGTCGATGTGCCTGACAGCGCTGAGTTCGTTATGCACTGGTGGCACCGAGCCTCAGATCTGTTGCGAGATCGATTGATCCGTCAGTTCGGCTTCATTACGACCAATAGCCTTCGTCAGACATTCAACCGGCGCGTGCTTGAGGCCGCATTGCATGACGGCAAGCGACCTATCCACTTGTCATTCGTGATGCCGGACCATCCTTGGGTGGACGCGTCCGACGGCGCAGCGGTACGCGTGGCTATGACGGTCGCATCGTGGGATCACGCACACGGCCGGCTGTTGTCCGTCGTCGACGAGCAGGATGACGCCGACGGAGAAGTCTCTCTTCGGCTGCAAGAGTCCGTGGGGCTTGTACACGCAGACTTACGCATCGGTGCTGACGTAGCAGGAGCGAAGTCACTCATCTGCAATCGAGGTTTGGCCTTTCGCGGTGTAACCCTGCTGGGTGAGGGCTTCTGGGTTGACCCATCGGAATCGATTGCTCACGAAGAACCCGGACTGCTTCGGCCTTTGCGCAATGGCCGCGACCTCGCTGACAAGCCAAGAAACCTGCTGTGTGTCGATGCCTTTGGGCTCACCTCAGATGGCTTGCGCGCACTTTATCCAGTGACCTTCCAGCGGCTGCTGACGCGCGTCAAACCCGAGCGTGATGTTTGCCAGCGACAAAGCTATCGAGACAAGTGGTGGCTCTTTGCGGAGCCCCGCCCGGACATGCGTCGCGCCATGGTCGGGCAGCCGCAGTTCATCGCAACCGCGATGACGGCCAAGCATCGAACGTTTCAGTTCTTGGACTCTGCGATCGTTCCGGACCAAGGCCTGATCGCGATCTGCGACGCTGACCCGCTGGTCCTCGGCGTCTTGGGCAGCCAAGCTCATGTCCAGTGGGCCTTGGCGAGCGGAGGACGCCTTGGGGTAGGCAACGACCCTCGGTACAACCAATCTCGCTGTTTCGACACCTTCCCATTCCCCGCCGACGATGCTTTCCTCACGCCCGCCCTAACGGCGCAAATCCGCACTCTGGCCGAGCAGATTGACGCGCACCGCAAGCAGCAGCAGGCTGCGTTTGAATCCATTACTCACACCGGCCTCTACAACGTGCTCGACAAGCTGCGCCGCGACGAGCCGCTAACGGCGAACGACAAGCTGCTGCACGAGCAAGGCCTGGTCAGCGTGCTGCGCACGCTGCACGACGAACTCGACGCTGCCGTGTTGCAGGCCTATGGCTGGAGCGACCTCGGCCCCGTGCCCTGGGCAGACGACGCGGCGCGCAGTGCCTGGACCGAGACCTTGCTCGAACGCCTGGTGGCCCTGAATGCCAAGCGCGCGGCCGAGGAAGCCCAAGGCACGGTCCGCTGGCTGCGCCCCGAATTTCAGAACCCTGCGCAGGCCACCGCAGCGGCCGAGGCCGCACCCGAACAAGCATCGATCGATCTGCCCGACGAGGCCGAAGCGGGCGACGCCGCGGTTACCAAGCCCGCCGCCACGCGTCAACCCTGGCCCGCCGCACTGCCCGAGCAGATGCGCGCCGTGGCTGATGTGCTGGCCGCCGTGCCCGGCGCCCAAGACGAAGCCGCGCTGGCCGAGCGCTTCACCGGCCGCGGCCCGTGGAAGAAGCGCCTGCCGCAGATCCTGCAGACCCTGGAAGCGCTGGGCCGGGCGCGCCGAGAGGGCGAACGCTGGCGTGCGTGAGATACCAATGTGAAGAGCGTCAGGGCTGCAGCGCGTCCAGCGGTACCTTCAATACCTTCGCCAACTTCCTCAGTGTTGCCGCAGTGCCGGCGCGCTTGCTGCCTTCGATCTGGCTGATGTAGGGCTTGCTGATGCCGGCAGCGTCGGCCAGCGCTTGCAAGGTCAGCCCGCGATGCTCTCGCCATGCGCGCACCGGGTGGCTGCCGTCAAGCTCGGCGCGCATCACAGCGGCGGGAATCGTGAAGCCGTCGTCCTGGGCGACGGCGCGGTCGTACGCCGCCACCGCATCGGCGTCGTCGAGGTTCTCGCGCACGCGCTCCCAGAGGTCGATCGGCACCACGGCAAACGCCGGCTTGCCGTTGTGCTCGATGATCTGCACCCGCTTCATTGGTAAACCCCTCCGCGTGCGCCGATGTCCAGCACACGCACCACCAGCCGCCCGGCATCCAGCGTGTAGATCACGCGCCAGTCACCCACCCGGAGCCGGTAGCCCGGGCGGCCCACCAGCTTCTTCACGTTCTGTGCCTGCAGCGGGTTCACTGCGAGGTCGTCGATCTTGCTCAGCACCACGTCACGCAGGTTGCGCGGCATGGCCTTCAGTGCCTTGCGGGCCTCGCGCGTGAACTCGATGGCGTACACGGCCCAATGTTAGCTAAATGCTAACCAGGTGGCAAGATGGTGATGGGCTGCGCCAACAGCGCCTTCGCTGCCTCAGTCATCGCTGCTGCGCCGCCATCTCGCAGGCTCAGCACCTGGGCCGTTTCAATGCCGGCGTAGTTGCGCCCGATGGACTTGAGGTAGAGCGGATCGTAGTGGTCGGTCATCAATGCACCGAACACCTCGGCCCAACGGCCTGCGCGCGCCAGGGCTTGCCACGCGGCCACGGTGTCGCGGCCGCGCAGCTCGACGAGCGAATCGAGGTGACCGCAGAAGCGCTCGAGCTGGTCGGCGAAAAAGCCGTACTCCTCCACCAGCAGCTGCACGCGGGCCTCGTCGGGCATGGTCAGCATCACCAGCCGGCCGTCGCTGCGCATGCGCTCGAGCAGGGCGGTGGGCACCTGCAGCCGGCCGATCTTGCGGCTTTCGCTTTCCACATACACCGGCCGCGCTGGGTCGAAGCGGGCAAGCGTGTGCCAGAGCTGGGTCTCGAAGGCGCGCTGCGACGGCTGCGGCTCGACCGGCAGGCCACCGAGCACGGAGCCGCGGTGCCTGGCCAGGGCTTCGAGGTCGAGCACTTGTGCGCCCTGCTCGGCCAAGGCCTGCAGCAGGCGGGTCTTGCCGCTGCCGGTGCGCCCGGCGATGACGATGTAGTCGAGGCGCAGCGACAAGAGGGTGAGTTGCTCACGCACCTGCTCGCGGAAGGCCTTGTAGCCGCCTTGAACGAGGGTGGTGCGAAAACCGATCTGGTCGAGGAACCAGGCCAGGGTGCCGCTGCGCTTGCCGCCGCGCCAGCAATACACGAGGGGCTGCCAGTCGCGCGGCTTGTCTTGCACATGGGCCTGCAGCAGCTCGCCGATGCGCTTGGCCACCATCGCTGCACCGGTCTTGCGGGCGTCGAAGGCCGAGACCTGGACGTACTCGGTGCCGACTTCGCGCCGCTCGTCGTTGTCGAGCACCGGCCAGTTGACGGCGCCGGGCAGGTGGTCTTCAGCGAACTCGGCGGGCGAGCGGGCATCGATGACGGTGTGGAAGGCCGCCAGGCGCTGCATTGCCTCGGCTGCCGTGAGGGTCTGCAAGCTCATCAGGAAAGCTTCGCGCTGCGCGCTGCGGGACGGCGCGGCGCGCTCATCGCGCTGCTTCGGGCGTCATGGCATCGAGCAGTTCGCTCTCGATGGCGATCTGGGCGCGGTTGTGCTGCAGCTCGGCACCGTCGATGAGGAAGGTGTCTTCCACGCGCTCGCCCAGGGTGCTGATCTTGGCCAGCTGCAGGTTGATGCGATGCCGCGCCAGCACGCGGGCGATGCTGTAGAGCAGGCCCGAGCGGTCGCTGGCACTGACGCTGAGCAGCCAGCGCTGCGCGCGCTCGTCGGGCCGCAGCGAGACGCGCGGCGTGATCGGAAAGCTCTTCACGCGGCGCGAGACTCGGCCACGCCGCGGCTCGGGCAGGGCGCCGGTGGCGGCCAGGGCCTGCGTCAGTTGCGTCTCCACCAGCGAGATCAGGTCGCGGTAGCCGGCCGGGTTGGCGGCGTCGATGTTGGGGTGCACCAGCTGGAAGGTGTCGAGCGCGAACCGGGCGCGCGTGGTGTGCACCTTGGCGTCCAACACGGAGAAACCGGCCCCGTCGAAGTAACCGCAGATGCGCGCGAACAGGTCGGGGATGTCGGGCGCATACACCAGCACCTGCAAGCCGTCGCCCACGGTCGAGGCGCGCGCGCTGACGATCGGCGCCGCCGTCTTGACATGGCGCCACAGCATGCGCGCGTGCCAGGCCAGGTCGGCCGCGTCGTGGCGAACGAAGTAACTCACCTCCAGTGTGTCCCACAGGGGGGCCTCGGTGCCGGGCAAGTGCGAGGCCAGCGCCAGCAGCGCGCGGGCCTCGGCCTTGTGCGCCTCGAGCTCGGCGTCGAGATTGGGCTTGGTGCCGCCGAGCGAGCGCAGCGTCAGGCGGAACAGGTCTTCCAGCAGCTTGCCCTTCCACGCATTCCAGACTTTCGGGCTGGTGCCGCGGATGTCGGCCACGGTGAGCAGGTAGAGCGCGGTGAGCGTGCGCTCGTCGCGCACCTTGGCGGCGAAGGCGCTGATGACCTCGGCATCGGAGAGGTCTTCCTTCTGCGCGATGTGGCTCATCGTCAGGTGCTGGCGTACCAGGAACTCGATCAGCACGGCGTCTTCGCGCGGGATCGAATGGTCGCGGCAGAAGCGCCGCACCTCGGCGCCGCCGAGGTCGGAATGGTCGCCGCCGCGGCCCTTGGCCACGTCATGGAACAGGGCGGCCACGTAGAGCACCAGCGGGCGCTCGAACTGGGCCGCCAGCTGCGAGCAGAACGGGTACTCGTGGGCGTGCTCTGGGATCAGGAAGCGGCGCACGTTGCGCAGCACCATCAGGATGTGCTGGTCCACCGTGTAGACGTGGAACAGGTCGTGCTGCATCTGCCCGACGATGCGCCGGAACACCCACAGGTAGCGGCCGAGCACGGAGGTCTGGTTCATCAGCCGCAGCGCGTGCGTCTGGCCGCCGGGCTGCTTGAGGATCTCGATGAAGCAAGCCCGGTTCACCGGGTCGCTGCGGAAGGCCGCGTTCATCACGTGGCGCGCGTTGTAGAGCGCACGCAGGGTGCGCGCCGACAAGCCCTTGATGCCGACCGTCTGCTGGTAGAGCAGGAAGGTCTCGAGGATGGCGTGGGGCTCGCGCTCGTACAGGTCGTCGCTGGCCACTTCGAGCATGCCGCCGCGATCGAGGAAGCGGGCGTTGACCGGCCGCATGGTCTCGGCCTCGCGCCCTTCGATGCGCGCCTCGATGTTGAGCATCACGATCTGGTTCAGCTGCACCACCGCCTTGGCCGCCCAGTAATAGCGGCGCATCAGAGATTCCGACACACGCTGGCCGGTGGCAGCCGCCAGCCCCAGGCTCTGGGCCACGGCGGTCTGCAGGTCGAACACCAGGCGGTCTTCGCGCCGGCCGGCGATCATGTGCAGGCGCGCGCGGATGAGTTTGAGCTGGCCCTCATTGCGCTGCAATTGCTTGGCCTCGAACGGCGTCACGATGCCATTGGCGGCCAGTTCGCTCCACGAGCGCCCGAGCCCGGCGGCGCGGGCCACCCACACCAGCACCTGCAGGTCGCGCAGGCCGCCGGGGCTCTCCTTGCAATTGGGTTCGAGCGAGTAAGGCGTGTCTTCGTACTTGGTGTGGCGCTGCAGCATCTCCAGCGTCTTGGCGCGCAGGAAGGCGCGCGGGTCGCGCTCGGCGGCCAGGCGCTTGTGCAGGGCCTGGAACAGGCGCCGCGGGCCGCAGACCAGGCGGCTCTCCAACAGGGCGGTCTGCACCGTCACGTCGCGCGCCGATTCGGTCACGCACTCTTCGACGGAGCGCACCGAGGAGCCGATCTCCAGCCCGATGTCCCAGCAGGCGGTGATGAAGCGCTCGACTGCCGGACGCGCCGCTTCACTGCCCAGGCCGTCAGGCAGCAGCACCAGCACGTCGACATCGGAGTAGGGGAACAACTCGCCGCGGCCATAGCCGCCGCAAGCCACCAAGGCGGCGTTGGCCGGCATCAGGGTGCCGATCCACAACTCGTTCAGGGTGGCATCGATCAGCTTGCACAGGCTGCGCACGAGGGTGGTGGCCGAGGTGGCACTCGGGCGTGCGGCCGCAAAGTGCTCGATCAGGGCCGACTTGTCGACCGCCAGGCGCAGGCGCACGCTGGCCACGCCCGGCCCGACGCCGCTCGCCGGCTGCGCCGTGCCCGACATGGTGTCAGGCCGCGACGGCAGCGGTGTGCGTCGCGCTCACGAAGGCCGGCACGGGCGGGCTGCCGGCCGACAGCGTCAGCACCTCGTAGCCTGTCTCGGTGACCAGCACGGTGTGCTCCCACTGGGCTGAGAGCGAGCGGTCGCGGGTGACGATGGTCCAGCCGTCATACGTGCCGCCCTTGCGGTCCTCGCGGATCTCGCGCTTGCCAGCGTTGATCATCGGCTCGATAGTGAAGATCATGCCCGGCACCAGCTCCTCGAGCGTGCCGGGGCGGCCGTAGTGCAGGACCTGCGGCTCCTCATGGAAACGCTGGCCGATGCCGTGGCCGCAGAACTCGCGCACCACCGTGAAGCCCTGGTTCTCGGCGAAGGTCTGGATGGCGTGGCCGACATCGCCCAGACGGGCGCCCGGCTTGACGCGCACGATGCCCTTCCACATCGCCTCGAAGGTCACGCTGCACAGGCGCCGGGCGGCGATGCTGCCGTCGCCGACCACGTACATGCGGCTGTTGTCGCCATGCCAACCCTCGGGCGTGATCACGGTGACGTCGATGTTGACGATGTCGCCGTTCTTGAGCGGTTTGGCGTTCGGGATGCCGTGGCAGACCTCGTGGTTGATCGAGGCGCAGAGCGAGGCCGGGTAGGGCGGGTAGCCCGGCGGCGCGTAGTTCAATGTCGCCGGCACGGTGCCTTGCACCTTGACCATGTGGTCGTAGGCCACACGGTCGAGCTCCAGGGTGGTCACACCCGGCACGATCAGGGGCGTCAGCAGGTCCAGCACTTCAGAGGCCAGGCGCCCGGCCGTGCGCATGCCCTCGATGTCGGCTGCGGTTTTGATGGTCATCGTCATGGGAGCGAATTATCCCACCCGGACCGTAAAATCGCGGTCTCCGCCCCCGATGGCCCGCCGGCACCCGCCGGCCTTCATTGCCCCACGCCCCGATGTCCGCTCCGCCCAAGCATCTGCTGCACTTCGAGGGCGGCAACGCCTTGTCCGCCTTCCGCTCGCAGGCCTTGCTCGGGCGCCTGGCCAGCGTCTGCCCGCGCATCGTCGCGGTCAGTGCGCGCCATGTGCACTGGGTCTGGAGCGACACCGCCCTGGCCGGCCCGGTAGCCGACAAGCTGGCCGCCCTGCTGGCCTACGGCGATGCCGCAGCAGGCTCCGCTGACGGCGCCCTGGTGGTGGTGCTGCCGCGCCTGGGCACCGTGTCGCCCTGGGCCAGCAAGGCCACCGACATTGCGCACAATTGCGGCCTGGGCGTGCGACGGGTCGAACGCGTCACCGAGTTCCGCCTGCAGATCAAGGCGGGTTTGCTCGGCAGCAAAGCGCTCGCTACTGACGAATTGAACGCGGCGGCCGAGTGCCTGCATGACCGGATGACGGAAAGCGTCGCCTTCGAGCGCGATGCAGCGCGCCACTTGTTCGACGAGCGCGAGGGTGTTCCCATGGCCCACGTGGACCTGCTGGGCCGGGGCCTGGCGGCCCTCGCCGAGGCCAACATGGCCTGGGGCCTGGCGCTGTCGGACGACGAGATCGACTACTTGACCCAGGCCTTCACCCAGCTCGGGCGCAATCCGACCGATGTCGAGTTGATGATGTTCGCCCAGGCCAACAGCGAGCACTGCCGGCACAAGATCTTCAACGCGGAGTTCGTCATCGACGGCCAGGCCCAGCCGCTGTCGATGTTCGGCATGATCCGCCACACCGAGAAGACCTCGCCGCAGCGCACCATCGTCGCCTACAACGACAACGCCTCGGTGATGGAAGGCGGCGCGGTCGAACGTTGGTTGCCGCAGGGCTTCACCAATGCGCCGCAGTACGGGCCGCGCGAAGAGACCGCGCATGTGCTGATGAAGGTCGAGACACACAACCACCCGACGGCCATCTCGCCCTTTCCCGGCGCCTCCACCGGCGCGGGCGGTGAGATCCGCGACGAGGGCGCCACCGGGCGGGGCGCGCGGCCCAAGGCGGGCGTGACCGGTTTCTCCGTCTCCAACCTGCACCTGCCCGGCACCGACGAGCCGTGGGAGCGGGCGCCTGTCGGCAAGCCGGCGCACATTGCCTCGGCGCTGCAGATCATGACGGAAGGCCCGCTTGGCGGCGCGGCCTTCAACAACGAGTTCGGGCGGCCCAACCTGGGCGGCTACTTCCGCGTCTTCGAGCAGCGCGTGGCGGGCGTGCAGCGCGGCTACCACAAGCCCATCATGATTGCCGGCGGCCTGGGCAGCATCAGCGCCGGCCAGACAAAGAAGGTCGTGTTCGGTGCCGGCACCCTGTTGATCCAGCTCGGGGGCCCGGGCATGCGCATCGGCATGGGGGGCAGCGCGGCCAGCTCGATGGCTGCCGGCAGCAATGCCACCGCACTCGACTTCGACTCGGTGCAACGTGGCAACCCCGAGATCCAGCGCCGCGCGCAGGAAGTCATCAACCATTGCTGGGCCCTGGGCGAGAGCAACCCGATCCTGGCGATCCACGATGTGGGTGCCGGCGGCATCAGCAACGCGTTCCCCGAGCTGGTCGATGGCGCCGGCCGCGGCGCGGTGTTCGACTTGCGCAAGGTGCCGCTGGAAGAGAGCGGCCTGGCGCCCAAGGAAGCCTGGTGCAACGAGAGCCAGGAGCGCTACGTCATCGCCCTCGACCCGGCCCTGTTGCCGCTGTTCGAGCAGATGTGTGCACGCGAGCGCTGCCCCTTTGCCGTGATCGGCATGGCCAGTCAGGCCACCGAGCTGGTGCTCGAGGCCGGCGCGGGCGGTGAGCGCGCCATCGACATGCCGATGGAGGTGTTGCTCGGCAAGCCGCCGAAGATGCTGCGCGATGTGGGGCGTGTGGAACGCAGCGCGCCGCCGCTGCGCCTGACCGGCATCGATTTGCAGCAGGTCGCCTTCGATGTGCTGCGCCACCCGACGGTGGCCAGCAAGCGCTTCCTGATCACCATCGGCGACCGCACCGTGGGTGGCATGAGCCACCGCGATCCCATGGTCGGGCCGTGGCAGGTGCCGGTGGCCGACTGCGCCGTGACCCTGGCCGACTACCGCGGCTTCCGCGGCGAAGGCATGGCGATGGGGGAGCGCACGCCGCTGGCAGCGATCGATGCGCCGGCCTCCGGCCGCATGGCGGTGGCCGAGGCCATCACCAACCTGCTCGCGGCACCGATGACGCTGGCCCACGTCAAGCTGTCGTGCAACTGGATGGCGGCCTGCGGCGAGGCGGGCGAAGACGCGGCGCTCTATGACACCGTCAAG
This sequence comes from Burkholderiales bacterium, assembly GCA_031379365.1. GTDB lineage: Bacteria > Pseudomonadota > Gammaproteobacteria > Burkholderiales > Burkholderiaceae_C > CADEEN01. The sequence continues at coordinate 2,800 of JANNFB010000340.1, read as the reverse complement.
GCCGTCGGCCTGGAACTCTGCCCGGCCCTGGGCATCGGCGTGCCGGTGGGCAAGGATTCGCTGTCGATGCGCACCCGCTGGAGCGACGCCGGCGGCGCGCAGCAGGTGACTGCGCCGGTGTCGCTGGTCGTCACCGCCTTCGTCACGCTCGACGATGTGCGCGGCACCCTCACGCCGCAGCTGCAGCCGGGCGACACGACGCTGATCCTGATCGACCTCGGCGCCGGACGCATGCGTCTGGCCGGCTCCATGCTCGCCCAGGTGTTGGCGCAGTTTGGCGACGAGGTGCCCGACCTCGATGACCCACTGCAGCTCAAGGCCCTGGTGCTGGCAATCAACCAGCTGCGCGCCGAGGGCAAGCTGCTGGCCTACCACGACCGCAGCGACGGGGGTCTCTGGGCGACGGTCTGCGAGATGGCCTTCGCTGGCCACACCGGGGTGAGCCTGAACGTCGATCTGTTGGTCACCGAAGGCGACGGCATCAGCGACAGCCGGGCCGAAGTCGGCGACGCGAAGAACTGGGCCGGCCAGGTCGGCGAACGGCGCAACGAACGCACGCTCGCGGCCTTGTTCAACGAAGAGCTCGGCGCCGTGATCCAGGTGCGCACCGCCGAGCGCAACGCCGTGATGGCGGTGCTGCGTGCGCATGGCCTGGCCAAGCACTCGCATGTCATCGGCAAGCCGAACGAGCGCGGCGTGGTGGAGGTCTGGCGCGACGCCAAGGCCGTCTTCTCTGCCCCCTTGGTGGCGCTGCACCAGGCCTGGGACGATGTGTCCTGGCGCATCGCGCGCCTGCGCGACAACCCGGCCTGTGCCGACGCCGAGCACCAGGCCGCCGGCCGCGTCGACGATCCGGGCCTGCACCTGCACCTGGGCTTCGACCCGCTGGCGGCGCCCGCCGTGCACACCCGGCGCCCGAAGCTGGCGATTCTGCGCGAGCAGGGCGTCAACTCGCAGGTCGAGATGAGCTACGCGATGGACCAGGCCGGCTTCGACACCTTCGACGTGCACATGAGCGACTTGCAGGCCGGTCGCGCGCGCCTCGATCAGTTCATCGGCTTCGTCGCCTGTGGCGGCTTTTCCTATGGCGACACGCTGGGCGCCGGCGAGGGCTGGGCGCGCTCGGTGATGTTCAACCCGGCGCTGGCCGACCAGTTCGCCGCCTTCTTCAACCGCAACGACAGCTTCGCGCTCGGTGTCTGCAACGGCTGCCAGATGATGGCCGCGCTCGCGCCGATCATTCCCGGGGCGAGTGCCTGGCCCAAGTTCACGCGCAACCGCAGCGAGCAGTTCGAGGCGCGGCTCTCAATGGTCGAGGTGCTGGCCTCGCCGTCGCTCTTCTTCAGCGGCATGGAAGGCAGCCGGATGCCGATTGCGGTGGCCCACGGCGAGGGCTTTGCAGATTTCTCGCAGCGCGGCGATGCCAAGGCGGTGCAGCGCGCCATGCGTTTCGTCGACCACCGCGGCCAGGCCACCGAGGCCTATCCAGCGAATCCGAACGGCAGCCCGGACGGCTTGACGGCCGTGACCACCGCCGATGGCCGTTTCACGGTGTTGATGCCGCACCCGGAGCGCGTCTTCCGCAATGTGCAGATGAGCTGGAGCGGCGGCGACATCGGCGCGTCGAGCCCGTGGATGCGCATGTTCCACAACGCGCGCCGCTGGGTGTCCTGAAGCGATGCTGTTTCTGCTGTCCCCCGCCAAGTCGCTCGACTACATCACGCCAGTGCCCGAGGCACTGAGCGCTGCCGCAACCCGGCCGCTCTTCGCCGAGCGCGCCGCTGAGTTGATCGACTTGCTCAAGCCGCAGTCGGCCATCGCCGTGGCGCAGCTGATGGATCTGTCGGCCGACCTGGCCGCGCTCAACGTGGCACGCTATGCCGCTTGGTCGCGGCGCCACACCGCGCACAACAGCCGGCCGGCAGCCTGGGCTTTCGACGGGGACGTCTATGACGGCCTGTCGGCGAAGACACTCGGCATGGACGATCTGGCGTGGGCGCAAGACCATGTCGTGATCCTCTCGGGCCTGTACGGCGCGCTGCGCCCGCTCGACAAGTTGCAGGCCTACCGACTGGAGATGGGCACGGCGCTGGCCAACCCGCAGGGCCGCAACCTCTACGCATACTGGGGCGACGCCATCGCTGAGCACCTGAACGCGCGGGCCCGCTCCGACCAGAGCCCGGTGATCGTCAATCTGGCCTCGCAGGAGTACTTCCGCGTCGCCGATCGCAAGGCGCTTAAGCCGCGTGTCATCGACTGCGTGTTCGAGGACTGGCAGGGGGCTGGCTACAAGGTGGTGAGCTTCTTCGCCAAGCGCGCGCGCGGCGCGATGGCGCGTTTTGCCATCCAACACCGGCTGGCAACCCCGGATGGGCTGGAGCGCTTCGACGACAACGGCTACCGCTTCGCGCCCGCGTCCTCGACGCCGCAGCGCCTGGTGTTCCGCCGCCGTGTGGACTGACTGCGATTCGCGCTCCATCGCACAGGTGTAGGCAACTGGTTTCTGCGCAGCAAAGGCGCACCCGGGCAGGCACCAGCGCGCCACTGTGACGGTCGGGGGGTACCCCGACTGCCTTGCGGTGCTCGGTCTTGCGGCCCCGTCGAAAAACTCCCGCCGTTCGCTGCGCTCACTGTGGTCAAACAGTTTCGACGAGTCAGTGCACGAAGCGCGCTGCGCGCGCGGGCCGCAAGCCCTGTGCTCCTCAGCGCCACACAGGCGTGCTGGCACCTGCCCGGGCGCGCCTTTGCCGAGACGGTGGGGGCGTGCGGGCGAGAACCTCCCTGTTAGCCCTCGCGGCTG
>JANNFB010000330.1:0-24080 GCA_031379365.1 Burkholderiales bacterium | reverse complement strand
GCGGCATCAGCCCCGGCAGCGGATGGTCCGAGCCGTGCAGCAGGCGAGGGTGCCAGTCACTGCGCTCGATCACCCGGCGCTGCACGGCCAGTGTGCGGTTGACCTGGAACAGCGCCGAGATGTCGCCCAGCAGCAAGTTGGCATGGGCGGCCTCGTCCATCAGCCGCGCGAACAACTCGAAGGCTGCGATGCGTGGGCTTGAAGGGCGGTCGAGGTCAAGGGCCTGGCCGAGCGACGCGCAGTGCGCCATCACGACGCGAACGCCCCGCTCCAGCGGCACGCGTGCATGCAGCGGGTTGCCGAGGTCGTCGCGGCCGGCACCCGGGGCGGCCATCTCTTCGCCGCAGTGCACCACCAGCGGCAGCCGCAGGCGGGCCAGCTGGTCATAGAACGGGCGGCAGCGCGGATCGCGCAAGTCGATGTTCATCGCGCTGGGCAACCACTTGAGGGCCAGCGCACCGGAGGCGATCGCCTGCTGCAGGCGCGGCAGGGCGTCAGCGGCGTAGGGATGGATCGACGCCACCCAACCAAAGCGCTCGGCGTGCGCCGCCGCGGTCTGCGCCGCATAGCGGTCGGGCACATGGAAGGTGCTGGCGTCGGGATCGGCCCGGCCGCGGTCGTCGTGCGCCTGGTCGAAGGCGAACAGGAGCCAGCGCGCGCCGACGGGGAAGTCGGTGGTGAGGCCGAGCAGGCGCTCGACATAGGCGCGATCGATCGAGGGCGCATCGGCCGGCACGCAGGCCGCATTGAGCATGGCGTGGCGGCGCACGAAGTCCACCGGCCGCCACCACTGCGTCATGGCCGGGTGGATGCTGCAGCCCGAGCCGCTGTCGCCGGTGCCAAGCAAGTGGGCGTGCATGTCCCACAGCGCATTCGGGTCCAGCCCCTCGAAAGCGGCGGCCACCCGTTCGTGACGCGCCAGCCGCTCCGGCAGCGGCCGCAGGCAGGGGTTGATCCAGGGTGCGCTGTCGGCCTGCGCGCGCACGCCCAGCGACGTGAACAAGCCAGCCGCCGCGGCGCCGCAGCACAGCAGGCGGCGGCGGGTCAGGGGGTGGGGGTGCGGGTTCATGGCTTGGGCGGAGTCGAGATGCCGCGCATGCTCGCGGCTCGGCGCTTTGTGCGCCAGCGAAGTTGAACACGTCGCTGCTAGAGTCGCCGCGCGGTATCGCGCGGCAATACCGCGATTGCGAAACGGGAGGCCCGCCTTGTCATCGACCAAAGACCTCATCGCCGCCTTGAAGGCCGAGCTGAAGGCCGCTGGCATCACCTACGCCGAGCTGGCGCCGCAGCTGGGGCTGGCCGAGTCGAGCGTCAAGCGCATGTTCTCGCACGCCGACATGCCACTGTCGCGCATCGACGAAGTGTTGCGCGTGCTGCGCATGGACTTCGCCGATCTGGCGCGGCGCATCGCCGACGCCCAGCCGCTGCGTCGCGAACTCTCTCTCGAGGCTGAGCGGGCGGTCGTCGGCGACCCGAAACTGCTGCTGATGGCGATCTGCTGCCTGAGTCATTGGACGGTCGATCAAGTCGTTGCCACCTACACCTACAGCGATGCCGACGCGGTGAAGTACCTGACCCAGCTCGACCGCCTGGGCGTGATCGAGCTGCGGCCAATGAATCGCTACCGCCTGCTGCTGGCCAAGACCTTCCGCTGGCTGCCGCGCGGCCCGGTGATGAGCTACTTCCGCGAACACGTGGTCGACGACTACTTCGACACCGGCTTCGACGCCGAGGGCGAGCTGTTGATGCTGGTGCATGGCCAGATCGGCCGCAGCCTGGCGAATGCCTTCAACGAGCGCCTGGCGCGCGTGGCGCAAGACTTTGCCCAGCAGCACCTGGCGGACCAAAAGCTGCCGGCAGATCAGAAGCGGCCCTACACGCTCCTGATCGGCATGCGCTCGTGGTTGTTCGAGGCGTTTCGGGACTTGAAGCGAGTCCCGGAACGATGATCAGGCGGCCTGCTGTTCGAGCAGGAAGTTGGCGCCGTCGTACTGGCCCAGCTCGTCGACCAGGCAGGGCAGCACGGCTTGCAGCGTCTCGTGCAGACCGTGTGGCGGGTTGATGACGAACATGGAGCTGCCGAGCAGGCCGAAGCCGCGCTCGTCGGCCTGCGCGACCGTCAGGCGCGCATGCAGCCAGCCTTTGGGCGCCGCCTTGGTGGCGCTGTTCTGCAGTCGCTGCGGTAATTGCTGTGACTCCAGCGTGCGCAGCTGGGGCAACCAGACCAGGATGATGGCCGAGGCAAAGCGCTCCAGCACGTCGCGCACGGCCGCCAGCACCTTGGTGTAGTCGGACTTCATCTCGTAGGACGGGTCGATCAGCACCACGCCGCGGCGCGAGGGTGGCGGCATCTGCTTGGGCAGGGCGGCGAAACCGTCGCTCAGGAAGACTTCCGTGTTCAGCCGCGTTGCGAGGAAGGCGCGCAGGATGCGCTCGTCGGTGGGGTGCAGTTCATACGCGCGCAGGCGGTCGCCGGGGCGCATCAGCAAGTTGGCAATGGCCGGCGAGCCGGGGTACTGCTCGAGCGAGCCGCCGCCGTTGAACTGGCGCACCAACTCCACGTAGGCGGCCAGCGCGGGGGGCAGGTCGTCACGGTGGTAGAGCTTGGCAATGCCGCCGACGAACTCGTCCTTGGTGTGGGCGTAGCGCCCTTCGAGCGAGTAGCCGCCGGCGCCGGCATGGGTGTCGATCAGCGTGTAGGGCTTGTCCTTGGCCGCCATGTGCGTGAGCACCTGGGCCAGCACCAGGTGTTTGAGGACGTCGGCGTGGTTGCCGGCGTGAAAGGCGTGTCGGTAGGCGAGCATGGGTGGCGCACTGTAGCGGTTGCCTCAGGCCAGCAGGCCGGCGTTGCGCAGGGTCACTGTCAGGCCTTCGGTAAACACCCGGTAGCCTTCGGCGTTGGCGTGGATCTGGTCGGACTTCAGCTTCTCGTCGCCGAGCACGCGGGCCCAGCCGCCGGCATGCAGGGGCAGGGCCAGATCGGCGGCCAGCTGAGCGTAGAGCGGGTGGTCCGACAGGCTGGCGCCGGCGGCGGCGGCCAGGGTCGGCCGCGGCACCGCCACCAGGACCACCTGCGCGCCGGCCTCGCGCGACAGGGCGACGCAGCGGCGCAGGTTGGCCAGCGTCTCGGCCTCCGGCAGGCGGCGCAGAAAGTCGTTGCCGCCCAGGCTGACGATGACCAGCCCCGGCACGTGCTCCGCCAGCAGCGCCGGCAAGCGTTGCAGGGCTTGCGCCGACGTATCGCCCGGCACCCCGCCGTTGATGACGCGCCAGCCGCTGAGCGCTGCCAATTGAGCCGGGAAGGCGACTTCGGGCGGCGCGCCCGTGCCGTGGGTGATCGAGTCGCCAAGCGCCAGCACGACCGCTCCGGCGGGCAGCAGTCGTGCTGCCGCCGGCGGTTGGTGTTTGCTACAGCCCGCCAGGGCTCCGGCGGCGAGCGCCCAAGCCGCCAGGATCTCGCGTCGCTTCATGGCATCGCTGCGGTGCAGGGTAGCGTTGACCCACCCCTCGCGACGGCGACGCGCCTGACGATCAGGGTGGCACTTCGCCTTGGGCCGACGCTGTTACGGGTGAGTCGCATCGCCGGAATTGTGGCGCTGCGGCCCGCCACGCCCAGGGGTCGGGGCGGCGGACCCCGCCAACCCGGTGGTTACGGAGTGATTACACTCAAATCACAATCCCGTACCGCCTGGGGTTGCAGGGCGGCATGTACCCGCGTGTACCTACGCGGTATTGGGCCAGCAGCGGCGCGCGCCGACATTGGCCCAATCCCGTCTCCTCAGCCTGCCCATGATCGGAACCCCTGCCATGAACCGCCCCGCCCTCGAAGGCCTGCGCCTGAACGTGCCCGCCCATGTCCAACACGCCCGCTTGATCGGCTGGGTGGCCGAAGTGGCCGCACTGACCCAGGCCCGGGACGTGGTCTGGTGCGACGGCAGCGTGGCCGAGTACGACCGCCTGTGCCAGCAGCTGGTGGCTGGCGGGACGATGAAAAAGCTCAACCCCGAGTTGCGCCCCAACAGCTACCTCGCGTTGAGCGACCCCAGCGACGTGGCCCGCGTCGAAGACCGCACCTTCATTTGCAGCGAGCGCAAGGAAGACGCCGGCCCGACCAACAACTGGATGGCCCCGGCCGAGATGCGGGCGCTGCTGCAGACCGGCCAGGCCGACGGCACGCCGGCCCTGTTCGAGGGCTGCATGCGCGGCCGCACGCTCTACGTGGTGCCCTTCTCGATGGGGCCGCTGGGCTCCCACATCGCGCACATCGGGGTCGAGTTGACCGACAGCCCCTATGTCGTGATCAGCATGCGCACCATGACGCGCATGGGCCGCGCCGTGCTCGATCTGCTGGGTGCCGATGGCCATTTCGTGCCCTGTGTGCACACGGTGGGCGCCCCGCTGGAGCCGGGCCAGAAAGACGTGCCGTGGCCCTGCAACCGCACCAAATACATCGTCCACTACCCCGAGCAGCGCGAGATCTGGAGCTACGGCTCGGGCTATGGCGGCAATGCCCTGCTGGGCAAGAAGTGCCTGGCGCTGCGCATCGCCTCGACGATGGGCCGCGAGCAGGGCTGGCTGGCCGAGCACATGCTGATCCTGGGCGTGACCACGCCCGAGGGCAAGAAGTACCATGTCGCCGCAGCGTTCCCGAGCGCTTGCGGCAAGACGAATTTCGCCATGCTGGTGCCGCCTGCGGGCTACGCCGGGTGGCGCGTGACCACCATCGGTGACGACATCGCCTGGATCAAGCCGGGAGCGGACGGTCGCCTGCATGCCATCAACCCCGAGGCGGGCTACTTCGGCGTGGCGCCGGGCACCAATGAGCACACCAACCCGAACTGCATGGCCTCGTTGCGGCGCGATGTGGTTTTCACCAATGTGGCGCTGACCGATGACGGCGATGTGTGGTGGGAGGGCATGACGGAGACGCCACCGGCCCACCTGATCGACTGGCAGGGCCAGGACTGGACGCCGGCGATCGCCCAGGCCACGGGCGCCAAGGCGGCGCACCCGAACTCCCGGTTCACGGTGGCCGCGACCAACAATCCGGCGCTCGATCCGGCTTGGGACTCCCCCACCGGGGTGCCGATCGATGCCTTCCTGTTCGGCGGCCGGCGCTCGACGACGGTGCCGCTGGTGGCCGAGGCCCGCGATTGGGCCGAAGGTGTCTACATGGCCGCCACCATGGGCAGCGAGACCACCGCGGCCATCGTTGGCCAGACCGGGGTGGTGCGCCGTGACCCCTTCGCCATGATTGCCTTTGCGGGCTACAACATGGCCGACTACTTCCAGCACTGGCTCGACATTGGCGCTCAGCTGGCACAGGCGGGCGCCACGCTGCCGAAAATCTACTGCGTCAACTGGTTCCGCAAGGGCGCTGACGGCAAATTCGTCTGGCCCGGCTACGGCGACAACATGCGGGTGCTGGAGTGGATGGTTCGTCGCATCGAGGGCAGCGCCAGCAGCCAGGCCAATCCTTTCGGTCTCAGCCCGCGCTACGACGACCTGCGCTGGGACGGCTTGGACTTCAGTCGCGAGCAGTTCGGCAGCGTCATCGGCATCGATCCCGCGGCGTGGCGCGAGGAGCTGACGCTGCACTCGGCCCTGTTCGAGCAATTGGCCTTCCACCTGCCCAAGACGCTCGTGGACACCCAGGCCCGCATTCAGGCGCGCCTCAGCGCGAGCTGAGCGCGCGGCGCTGAGCCCGCCGCGTCAGCGCTGCTGGGCCAAGCGGTCCATCGCCTCGGCGGCCGCCCGCAGATCAGCGGCAAACCCGGGCTGGGTGGCTTCGTAGCGAGCCGCTCGCGCATAGAGCATTGCAGCGCTGTCACGGGTGTGGTGCTGGGCCGATGATGCCGGGGCCACCGCCTGCCGCCAGGCGGTCCACCGCTGCAGCAGCAGCGTGGTCAGGGAGGCGAGTTGGGCTTGTGGTGCGTTTCGAATGGCGTCGTTGAAGTACATGGTTTCCTCTTGGACAACTGTTCAGTTGCTGCGGTGCAGTATGGGGTAAACCCTAGTTCTGTAGGGTTCAAGCGGGTTTCATGACCCTCCGGCCGCAAGGTGTTTGCTGAGAGTCATCTAGCCGTCCACAGGAAAACAAGCCAATTTGAAGAGTGTGCGCAAACACCCATGTGTTGTGTGTCGTCTACGGATCCTGCTGAAGGCGTCGACAATCGGGTGATGAAGCAAGACTTGACCGACGCCGAGTTCGACGAACTGGACACATTGCTGGCCAGAACGCCGCCGCCCCACGCCCCGCTGGACGTCTTGATGCTCGAGGGTTACCTGGTGGGCTTGCTGGTGCAGCCACGCGTGCTGGCCACAGACACTTGGCTGCCGGGGGTCTTCGATCTCGAAGGCCAGGCCCTGGCCGACGACACCGATCCCGCCTGGTTCGCGCGCAGCCGCACGCTGATCGAGCGGCGCCTGCAGGCGTTGAACGCGACGATCAGTGAAGACGGTTGGTTCGACCCCTTGATCGTCGACATCGACCGCGAGCCGCCGGTGAGCGAGTACGAGCCGGTTCAGTCGCCGGTCTCGCGTGCGCTGCTGCCCTGGGCCGCGGGCTTCCATTGGGCACAGGAGCGGTTCCCCGAACTGGGGAACATCGAAGACGATGCGATCGCCAACGCCCTGGCGCGCATTTACCGGCACCTGCCCGCCGAGACCGACGAGGACCGCGAGATCGTCGCGCTGCTGGACAAGGAGCACCCGCTGGCCAGCGTCGACGCCGGCCTGGAAGACCTGGTGCTGGCTGCCGTCGAGTTGTGGGACTTGACCCACCGCGAGCGCTTTCACGTCGAGACCATTCAACGCGAGGGCCCCAAGACCGGGCGCAACGACCCCTGCCCCTGTGGCAGCGGCCGCAAGTTCAAGCAATGCCACGGCAAGGCATGAACCGCCGATGAAGATTCAACTCCTGTCCGACCTGCATCTCGAAAGCGAGGACTTCGAACCGCGCCCGGCGCAGGGCGCCGAGGTGCTGGTGCTGGCGGGCGACATCGACAGCACGTGGCGGGGCTATGCGCGCTTTGCGCGCTGGCCTGTGCCGGTCTTGGTGGTGGCGGGCAACCATGAGTTCGACGGCCGCGACCTCGCGCACGCATGGCCGGCGTTGCGGCGCCATTGCGCCGGGTTCGGCTTGACCTTGCTGGAGCGCGAGGCTGCGGTGCTGACGTCCCGCGAAGGCGTGCGCATTCGTTTCGTCGGCAGTGTGCGTTGGTGCGACTTCGACGCCTTCGGCACCGCGGGCCGCGCCCGCGCACTGCGCGCGGGGGCCTACTTCCAGCGTGTCATGGCGGCCCAGTTCGAGGGCCGGCCCTTTGACGCGGCGGCCGTGCGCGGCCAGGCATTGGCCTGCCGCGCCTGGCTGGCTGCGGCCCTGCAGGAGCCCTCCGAGGACCGTTGGGACCGGACCGTCGCGATCACGCATTTCGCACCCAGCCTGCTCAGTGCGGACCCCCGCTACGGCTCGACCCCCAGCACGGCCTCGTTCTGCAACGCCGACGACGACTTGCTGCGTCATGCCAGCGTCTGGCTTCATGGCCACCTGCATTGCCGCCACGACTACACCGTCCGCCACGCGGATGGCGTGCAGACGCGGGTCGTCAGTCAGGCCCGCGGCCTGCACGCCAAGGGCGAGACAGCCGGTTTCGATCCCGGTCGGCTGATCGAGGCTTGACGCTGCACAAGGCCGCCGCCACAGTGCAGGTACAAAGTCAGGGCCCGAACCTGACAAGGACCCCGCCATGAAGATTCTGGTCGCCGTTGACGGCAGCAAGTACACCAAGCGCATGCTGGCTTACCTGGCCGCGCACGACGAGTGGCTTGGCGCGCAGCACGCCTATACCTTGGTCACGGTGGTGCCGCCGCTGCCCCCGCGAGCCGCGGCGGTTCTACCGAAGGATGTCCTGACCGCGCACTACGACATGGAGGCCGAGCGGGTCTTCAAGCCGGTGCGCCAGTTCCTTGCCAAGAAGCCGCTCGCGGTCGACTACGTGTCCAAGACCGGGCCGGCGGCCGAGACCATCGCAGCGCTGTCCGACAAAGGCAAGTTCGATCTGCTGATGATGGGGTCGCACGGCCATGGCGCCTTCGGCAATCTGGTGCTCGGGTCCGTCGCCACCAAGGTCCTGGCCCAGTGCAAGGCCCCTGTGCTGTTGGTGCGTTAGCGCACGCCCAGACCGTCGAAGCAGGTCGACATCACGATCTCGGTGATCCGCTCATCGCTGTAGTTGCCACCGGCCTTGAGCAAGCCGAGTACCGGGTCACAGGCACGTGCAAACAGCGTGTAGAGAACCACCTCGGGGGGCAGGTTGGCGTTGACGCTGCCCGTGGCCTGGGCCGCGGCGATCCACGCACCCAGCCTGTCACTGACCGACATCACACGGTCGAGGTAGATGCGGTGCTGCATCAAGGCCGTGCGCAGCGACGAGCTTTGCGAGGGCAATGAGGGCATCTCGCCCGCCAGTTGCACCGCCATCGTCCAGCGTGCCACGGCCTTGAGTTGGTCCAGGGGGGCCGCCTCGGCGTGCGCAGCAGTGCGCTGGTCGATGAAGGCCAGCGCATGGTCGAGCACGCGCACCATCGCTGCAGCGGCCAACTCCTCCTTCGACGCAAAGTGCTTGTACAGGCTGGCTTTGGCGATGCCGACATCGGCCGCCACTTCGTCGACGGTCATGGCCTCGAAGCCTTTTTCGGCCAGAAGGCGGTTGACGGCGCTGACGATGGCGTCCTCGCGAACTTGAAGGATCTGTTGGCGGAATGAGACTCGAACCATGGGCGCAGAGTGTATCCGTCTCTGGTGCAATCGAAACGATCGCGACCGAAGCGTAACCAATTGGGATGTGCAATGACCATATAGTATGAACGGAAAACTGAGTAGTGCAAACTCCGCACAGCGCAGACAGGCTGTCGGCGCACATTGCCCTTCCCCTCATCCCTCTAGGACTGTCACACCATGAAGAAACTCATCACTGCCGCCATCCTCAGCATCGGCCTGACCGGGGCCGCCTTGGCCAAGGACATCGTCGACACCGCGGTTGCCGCCGGCAACTTCAAGACCTTGGCCACCGCGCTGCAAGCCGCTGGTTTGATCGACACCCTCAAGGGCAAAGGCCCGTTCACGGTGTTTGCGCCCACTGACGCTGCGTTTGCGAAGATCCCGAAGGACCAGCTCGATGCCCTGCTCAAGGACAAGGCAGCATTGACCAAAGTGTTGACCTACCACGTCGTCGCCGGCAAGGTGATGGCCAAGGACGTCAAGGCCGGCAAGGTCAAGACGGTTCAGGGCGGTGAGTTGACGGTCGCAACGACCGGCGGCGTGACGGTCGACGGTGCCAAGGTCACCGCCACCGACATCGCTGCCGACAACGGCGTCATCCACGTCATCGACAGTGTCGTGATGCCCAAGTAATCACGCGTTGTTGCGCGGCGGGCGGTGTGACCGCCTGCGCGCCTCGACTCAGTGCCCCGGTGCAGACCCGTCCGGCCAGCAAGAGGCCGCCGCGGCGCGCGCATCGTCGTCGCGGCCTTCGTGCTCGAGTGCAGCCAGGCTGCAGTCGAGGCCGAAGGCCGTGCCCATGTCCGCTGCATCCGGCTCGAACGCGCTGTGTTCCCATTCGCGGGCCAGCCGCTGCAGGGTCGAAATTTTCTTCGTCGCTGTCATGCTGGTGCTCCCGACCCCGTGACAGGGTCCCTGTGAAGTGGGTGCCCCGAGTGTTGAGCGGATTGCGCGGTTGTGAACGCCGAAGTCTGAGGGTGTTTGCGCCACTGTTCACGGCTTCAACGTTTGTGCAGGACAGGAGCATCTTCGGCCGCCGCCATCTGTGGGATGGCGTGAATCTTGCAAAAGCCTAGGCTCGAATGCCAATCCATCCGACTCACCCGAAAAGGCCTGCCATGAGACCGCCTGTTCTGCGAACGCTGACCTGGGTGACCGTGGCTGCGGCGGTGGCCAGTGCGCTGTGGCTGGCGGTCGTCGTCGGCGATCCCGGACTGGCGCTGCGCCTCACGATGGCAGACTTGATGCAGCTGCCGCTGCCTGCCTGAGTGCAGCTGCACCTCCAAAGAGCCTGAGGCCCCGCCGAGGTTCAGGCGCCTCGCGCGCGCACCGGTTGCGGGCGCGCCACGTCACCCATCAACAAGGTGCTTCGTACAAGGTCTTCCACGGCCTCGGCGATCGTCTCGGGCGCCTCCATCGCGTCGATCAGCTCATCCAGGTCCTCGGCGTCCGCAAGATCAGCCGGGTCGAAGTGGGCGTACAGCACAGCGAGCGGCTCGCGCAAGTTGTTGCTGTCGACCTGCAGCAAACCCGGGAACAGATCTTGTGCGGCCGCAAACCCGGCAATCCAGGGCAGCACGGCCTGTGACGCTAGCTCTGCCTCGTCTGCTGCACCGTCCGCCTCGAGCTCGAAGACCCAGGGGTCAAACCATTGGCGTGCGCTGATCGCACGCTCGAGTTCGGCATGGCGGCGCAGCACCAGGGCCTGCAGCGGCTGCAGTCTCAGGCCCGCTGGCGCGGGCCGACCCTCGAGGTCGTGCACGTGACGCAACCAGTGCTCGCGCGGCACCGCGCGCGGCTGCAGCAACACGCCGACGAGAAACCCGTCCAGTGCAGACAGGTCCAGCGGCTCCAGTGTCGGCGGCAGGGCGTCGAGCAAGGCCTCTAGCTGATCGCGCTCGGCGTCGCTGAGGGGAGTGAGATGCTTGTCGGTGGCCATGGCCGGATTGTCAGGCCGTTGCGAAACGGCCATCCGGCCATAGACTTGCACCTGAGCGGCGCGTTGCGCTGCCGGAGACACACCATGGGCGCGCCCGAAGCATTCACCACCACCACCGACATCGGCCACTGGATTGCCGGCCGCCGCGACGCCGGCGCCAGCGGCCGGGCGCAACCCGTCTACAACCCGGCCAGCGGCACCGTCGCGCGCCAGGTGCATCTGGGCGGCGAGCGCGAGGTGGCCGCCGCAGTGGCTGCAGCCGACGAGGCTTTTCCGGCCTGGGCCGACACGCCGCCGATCCGGCGCGCCCGCGTGCTGAACAAGTTCCTCGAGTTGATGAACCGGCACAAGGACCATCTGGCGGCCATGATCACGGCCGAGCACGGCAAGGTTTTCTCCGATGCCCAGGGCGAGGTCATGCGCGGCATCGACATCATCGAGTTCGCCTGCGGCGCACCGCAACTGCTCAAGGGCGACTTCACCGACCAGGTCTCGACCGGCATCGACAACTGGACTCTGCGCCAGCCGCTCGGCGTGGTCGCGGGCGTGACGCCCTTCAACTTCCCCTGCATGGTGCCGTGCTGGATGTTTCCGGTGGCACTCGCCTGCGGCAACAGCTTTGTCTTGAAGCCCAGCCCGCTCGACCCCAGCCCAAGCCTGCTGATGGCCGAGTTGCTGCGCGAAGCCGGCCTGCCCGACGGCGTCTTCAACGTCGTGCAGGGCGACAAGGTGGCGGTGGAGGCGCTGATGGCGCATCCGCTTGTCAAGGCCCTGAGCTTCGTCGGCTCGACCCCGATCGCGCACGCCCTGTACCAGAGCGGCGCGGAACAAGGCAAACGCGTGCAGGCGCTGGGCGGCGCCAAGAACCACATGGTGGTGATGCCCGACGCCGACATCGACCAGACGGTAGATGCCTTGATCGGCAGCGCCTACGGTTCGGCCGGCGAGCGCTGCATGGCCATTTCGGTGGCGGTCCTGGTGGGCGACGTGGCTGACAAGGTCTTGCCCAAGCTGGCCGCGCGTGCGCGGGCCCTGAAGATTGGCAGCGGCCTGCAGGCCGATGTGGAGATGGGCCCGGTGATCAGCCGCGCCGCCAAGGACCGCATCGAGAGCTACATCGCCCTGGGCGTCGAAGAAGGTGCCAAGCTGGTGGTCGATGGCCGCGGCTTCACCATCGCCGGGCACGAGGCGGGCTTCTTCACCGGCGCCACGCTGTTCGATCACGTCACGACAGAGATGCGCATCTACCAGGAAGAGATCTTCGGCCCGGTGCTGGCCTGCGTGCGCGCGAAGGACTTCGCGCACGCGGTGCAGCTGGTCAATGACCATGAGTTCGGCAATGGCGTGGCCTGCTTCACCAGCGACGGCAACGTCGCGCGCGAGTTCGCACGCCGCATCCAGGTCGGCATGGTCGGCATCAATGTGCCGATCCCGGTGCCAATGGCCTGGCACGGCTTCGGCGGCTGGAAGCGCAGCCTTTTCGGCGACATGCACGCCTACGGCGAAGAAGGTGTGCGCTTCTATACGAAACAGAAGAGCGTGATGCAGCGCTGGCCCGCCAGCATCGCCAAGGGCGCCGAGTTCGCCATGCCGACGGCTCAGTAGCCTGGCCGCATCGCGTGGTCAGGCCTTGATCGCCGCATCGAACGTCCGACGCGTCGCCCGCACCTGACCTGGGCATCGAGGCCGCACTCGCGCAGGCCCAGCGACACTACGACGCCGGCCGCCTGCTGCAGGCCTTGCAAACGGCGCGGCAGTACGACATCGATGCCGTGGTCGAGCCCGCGCGCAGCGAGGCGTTGAGCCTGCGCACCCTGGCGGCCTACCGGCTTGGGGAACTCGACGAAGCGGCTGGTGCGGCGCTGACCCTGCTCGACAAGTTCGGCGGGCAAGCGCCGACCTACCCCGCGCGCAGCCGCGGCCTGAGCTCGCGGACGGGTGCCGTGACGATGCCCGCGCCGCTCGACCCGGCGCTGTCGGCCAAGCGTTGAGCGGCGCCTCGGCGCTCAGGTGCCGATCACGCCGCCGTCATTCTTGCGGATCACCACCGTGGCCGAGCGTGGCCGGCCGTCGGCGCGGAAGTCGGGCCAGTTGGAGACCTTGCGTGGCGCTTCCGGGTCACTCTTCTCGCTCGGGCTCTCACCGGGGTGCTGGATGTTGATGAACATCGTGCGTCCGTCGGGGGTGGCGGTGGCGCCGGTGATTTCGCAGCCGGCCGGGCCGGTCAGGAAGCGGCGGATTTCGCCGCTGCGCACGTCGGCGGCCAGCATGGCGTTGTTGCCCAGGCGGGCCAGGTCGCCCTTGCCCATGGCCGAGGTGCTCATGTCGGTCTGGATCCAGAGCACGCCGCGCGCATCGGTCCACAGGCCATCGGGGCAGCCGAACGCGTCGCCCTTGACATTGCCCTTGGCCTCGGCGCGCTCGTTGGCCGGGTCACCGGCCAGCACGAAGTGGTTCCAGGCGAAGGTCCGGCCGTCGAAGTCGCCGTCGTCCTTCCAGCGGATGATGTTGCCCATGGTGTTGTTCTTGCGCGGGTTGGCAGCGTCGATATCGGCGCCCTTGCCATCGGCGCGGTTGCTGTTGTTGGTCAGGGTGCAATAGACCCAACCCTGCTTGTCGACGTCGATCCACTCCGGGCGGTCCATCTTGGTCGCGCCCAGCGCGTCGCTGGCCTGGCGCGCCTTGATCAGCACCTCGCCCTGGTCGGCGAAGCCGTTCGCTGCCGTCAGCGGCCCCTGGCCGTGGGTCAGGGCGATCCAGCGGCCCTTGCCTTCGCTGTCGAACTTGGCGACGAACAGGGTGCCGTGGTCGAGCAACTCGGCGTTGGCACTGAAGCCGCCCGGCTTGACGCGATCGCGGCTGACGAATTTGTAGATGTATTCGAAGCGCGCGTCTTCGCCCATGTAGACCACGGCGCGGCCGTCCTTGGTCAACGCGGTGGTTGCGCCTTCATGCGCGGCGCGGCCCATCGCCGTGCGCTTGACGGGCGTGCTGCTCGGGTTCATCGGGTCGATCTCGACCACCCAGCCGAAGCGATTCGGCTCATTCGGGTTCTTCACCGCGTCGAAGCGTTCGTCATGCTCGTGCCAGCGGTAGCCCCAGCCGTTCTTGCGCAGGCCCCAGCGCGTCTCATGCTCCGTGAGCTTGTCGCCGCCGCTGAAGTAGCCGATGAAGTTCTCTTCACAGGTCAGGTAGGTGCCCCAGGGCGTGATGCCGCTGGCACAGTTGTTCAGCGTGCCCAGTGCGCGGCGGCCGTTCGGGTCGGCGGCCGTCTTGACCAGCGCATGACCCGCCGCCGGGCCGGCCAGCGTCATCGGGGTGTTGGCCGTGATGCGGCGGGCCCAGGGCGAGGGCCGCACGATGTCCCACTTGCCGTTCTTCTGCTCGACCTCGATCACGGAGACGCCGTGTGCGGCCTGCGCTTTGCGCACCTTCTGGGCGTTCCAGGTTTTCAGGCCATCGGCATGCAGCAAACCGTCGTCGACATACTCGTGGTTCATCACCAGCAGGCCCGACGTGCTGCCATTCTGGGCAAAGAAGTGGATGCCATCGTGGTGCATGCCGAGTTGCGCTTCCTGCTCGGCCGCGCTGTTGCTGCCGTCGGGCTTGAATGCGGGGTTCTCGCCCGACAGGCCGACCGCCTCGCCCCAGGCGGCAATGACTTGCACGCTGTAGCCCTCCGGCACGACGACGCTGTCGGCCGTCGACACGGGCACGCTCTTGAAGCCGATCAGCGAGCCTGCCGCCCCCACGGTGGCGCAGCCGGTCAGCGCAGCCACGCCGGACAATGGCGCCAGCAGCCCCGTCAGGGTGCCGGCCAGGCCGCCACGCAGTACGGTACGCCGGGACGGCGCGGAAACTTCGTGAATGCTCGGGTTGGAGGAGCGGTTGCTGTCCTCCATCGTGTCGAAATCCTTGGCCATCGAATGCTCCTCGCGTAGATTGACTTAACCAGTGATTGTGGTCAACGCGCCGTGACAATGCGGTGACAAAACACTGGCGGGAGCAGTCCTTTCGGGCCAGTCGCGTGGGCCTTGCGCTGGGCGCTGCAGCGGCAGGGTCACAGTTTCTCGGTCTCGCTCGTGCGCGGCTGCCATTTCATCAGCCGGCGCTCGATGCGCCCGACCGCCATGTCAAGCAGCAAGGCAAAAGCGGTCAGCACCAGGATACCGGCCATCACGGTGTTGATGTCGAAGCTGCCCTCGGCCTGCAGGATCAGGTAGCCCACGCCCTGGCTCGAGCCGAGGTACTCGCCGACCACGGCGCCGACGAAGGCCAGGCCGACGCTGGTGTGCAGGGAGGAGAACACCCAACTCATCGCGCTGGGCAGGTAGACGTGGCGCAGCAGCTGCTTGGCGTTGGCGCCCAGCATACGGGCATTGGCCAAAACCACCGGGCTGACCTCCTTCACGCCTTGATAGACATTGAAGAAGACGATGAAGAACACGAGGGTCAAGCCCAGCGCCACTTTGCTGGCCATGCCCAGCCCGAACCACACCGCAAAGATAGGGGCCAGGATGATGCGTGGCATCGAATTCAGCGCTGTGATGTAGGGCTCGAGGATGGCGCTGGCGGTGGGCGAGAGCGCCAGCCACAGGCCCGTGGCCAGGCCGAGCACCGAGCCGATGCCGAAGGCCAGCAGGGTCTCCGTGAGCGTCACCGCCAGGTGGCGGTAGATGTCGGCGTTGGTGACGAACCAGGCCCAGATGCGCGCGGCGATCTTCACCGGCTCGCCGAAAAAGAAGGCCGCCTGTCGGTCGTTGTCGAAGAACAGCGGGGGCAGCAGGCCGGGTTTGGTCATGACATGCCAGACCAAGAACACGCCGACCAGTAGCGCCACCTGCCACAAGCGAATCGCGCGTGCGTTGTTCGGGGTGTGCTTCATGTCGGGGCCGCCTGCAACTGCTGCGCGTAGCCCTTGAGCACTTCGTCGCGCATCACGGCCCAGATGGCGGCATGCAGCTCGACGAAGCGCGGGTTGGTCTTGATCTCGGCCACGTCGCGCGGCCGCGCGAGGTCGACATCGAAAGCGCCGATCGGGCGCGAGGCCGGGCCGGCGCTCATCACGATCACGCTGTCGCTCATCGCGATGGCTTCGTCCAGGTCGTGGGTGATGAAAAGCACGGCTTTCTTCTTCGCCGCCCACAAGGCCAGCACCTCGTTCTCCATCAACTGGCGCGTCTGGATGTCGAGGGCCGAAAAGGGCTCGTCCATCAGGATGATGTCGGGGTCCAGCGCCAGCGTCTGCGCCAGCGAGGTGCGCTTTCGCATCCCGCCCGAGAGCGCGTGCGGATAGCGGTTGCCGAAGCCGCCGAGCCCGACGCGCTTCAACCAGTCCTCGGCCTGGCGCCGGGCTTCGGGCAAGGGCATGCCGCGAAACTCGAAGCCGGCCATGACGTTCTCCAGCGCAGTGCGCCAGGGCATCAGGCTGTCGGCCTGGAACATGTAGCCAGCGCGGCGGTTGATGCCGGTGAGCGGCTCGCCGAACACCTGCACCGTGCCGGTGCTCGGCGCCAGCAGCCCCGCGGCCACGTTGAGCAGCGTGCTCTTGCCGCAGCCGGTGGGCCCGACCACGGCAACGAACTCGCCCGCACCGACCGTCAGCGTGACATCGCTGACGGCGGTGTAGCGCTGGCTCGCGTCGTCGCGGCTGGCGAAAGTGCAGGCGACGTTCGCCAGCGCCAGCGCGGGCGGGGTCACAGCTCAGCCCTTGGGATACTTCGCGTTGGCCTTCTTCACGAAGTCGTTCGTGAACACCGCGCCGAGGTCGAGCTTGGCCGTGGCGATCTCGGCGTCGATCGACGCCAGCGCTCGAAACGCCGTCTCGGGCCCCTTGTCCGGAAACATGCCATCGGCCGAGAGGGCGCCCTTGGCGGCGAGAAAGGCGTCGATATAGACCGCGCGGTCGCCCAGCAAGAAAGCCTCGGGCACGTTGTTGATGATCTCGGCGGCGCCGGCGCCCTGAATCCATTTGTTGGCGCGCACGATGGCGTTGGCCAGCGCTTGCGTGGTGGCCGGGTTCTTGTCGATGAAGCTCTGCGGCGCATACAGGCAGCCGGCGGGCATCGGGCCGCCGAAGACTTTCTCTGATTCGGCCAGGATGCGGGTGTCGGAGACGATCTTCAAGTCACCCGAGCGTTGCAGCAGCGTGATGACGGGGTCGAGGTTGCTGATGGCGTCGATCTGGCCGGTGCGCATCGCCGCCACCGCGCCTTGCGCGGCGCCGACGCCGATGATGCTGACATCGCTCGGCTTCAGGCCGGCCTTGGCCAGGATGAAGTTGACCATCACGTTGGTCGATGAGCCGGGCGCGGTGACGCCGATCTTCTTGCCTTTCAGATCGGCGACGGTCTTGTAGCTCGCCATCGTCTTCGGGTTCACGCCGAGCACGATCTGCGGCGCGCGACCCTGCAGCGCGAAGGCGCGCATGCGCTGGCCCTTGTGCTGCATGTTGACGGTGTGCTCGAAGGCGCCCGAGACCACGTCGGCGCTGCCGCCCACCACGGCCTGCAACGCGCGTGCCCCGCCGGCGAAGTCGACGATGGTCACGTCCAGGCCCTCGGCCTTGAAGTAGCCGCGTTGTTCGGCGATGGTCAGCGGCAGGTAGTACAGCAGGTTCTTGCCACCGACGGCAATCGTCGTCTTCGGCTTTTCGAGTGCCTGGGCGCGGGCCAGGCCCGGCAGAGCCAGGGCGGCGGCCGAGGCGGCGCTGTGGAGGATGAGGCTGCGGCGTTGCATGGGCGGTCTCCAATGTCTGATCGGGCACTTTAGCGGCGCCGCCGGGGCTGCGCCCTTGGGGCCAGCCCTTGCTTATGATCGACCCATGCTCCAGATTCTCGGCCGCAGTTCGTCCATCAATGTGCGCAAGGTGCTCTGGACCTGCGATGAACTCGGCTTGCCGTACGAAAGGGAAGACTGGGGCATGGGCTTTCGCTCGACCCAGGCGCCCGAGTTCCTGGCGCTGAACCCCAACGCCTTGGTCCCGGTGATCAAGGACGACGGCTTCGTGCTCTGGGAGTCGAACGCCATCTGCCGTTACCTGGCCGCGCGCGAAGGCCGCACTGATCTGTTGCCCGCCGAGCCGCAGGCCCGCGCCATCGTCGAGCAATGGATCGACTGGCAGTCCGGGCAGTTGAACAATGCGTGGCGCTACGCCTTCCTGGCGCTGTCGCGCAAGAGCCAGGCGCACACCGACCCCGCGGCCATCACCGCCAGCGCGCACGACTGGAACCGCCAGATGCGCCTCCTCAATGCCCAGCTCGAAAAGACGGGCGCCTATGCCGCGGGCCCGCGCTTCACGCTGGCCGACATCGGTCTGGGCCTGGCGGTGCACCGCTGGCTCAAGACGCCGATCACGCGGCCCGAACTGCCCGCCGTCGCGGCCTATGTTGAACGCCTGCGCCAACGCCCAGCCTACGGCACGCACGCGCCGAGCGACATGGCATGACGATCGAGCTCTCTGCCGAACAGCGCAAGGAGGCCGTCGCCTCGATCGAGCGCTACTTTCGCGAACACATGGACGAGAAGATCGGCAACATCGCCGCCGGTGGCTTGCTCGGCTTCTTTCTCGAGGAACTCGGCCCAGTGGTCTACAACCGCGCCGTGGCGGATGTGCAGGAGCGCCTGCAGGCACGCGTGGCCGAGGTCGACATCGACGTCCACGAAGACGAGTTCGCCTACTGGCGCAAGTTCGATCGAGAGCGGAAGAAGAAATGAACCCCACCCCGACCCCGCCCAGCAAAGTGCGCACCGTGCTCATCACCGGCGCCAGCCGCGGCATCGGTGCGGCGGCGGCCCTGGCCTGTGCCCGCCAGGGCTGGGACGTGGCCGTCAACTACACGCGGGATGCCCAGGCCGCCGAAGCCGTGGCCACGCAAGTGCGCGCGCTCGGGCGGCGGGCCATCGTGGTCGCGGCCGATGTGGCCGACGAGGCGGCGGTGCTGGCGATGTTCGCGCGCATCGACGCCGAGCTCGGCCCGCTGGCCGGCCTGGTCAACAACGCCGGCGTCGTCGACGTGCAGGCCCGCGTCGACGAAACCAGCCTGGCGCGCCTGCAGCGCATGTTCGCGATCAATGTCTTCGGCAGCTTCATCTGCGCCCGTGAGGCGGTGCTGCGCATGAGCACCCGCCAGGGTCGCGGGCAGGGTGGCGCCATCGTCAACCTGTCCAGCGTGGCGGCGCGGCTGGGCGGGCCGGGTTGGTATGTCGACTACGCCGCCAGCAAGGGCGCGATCGACACGTTCACCACCGGTCTGGCGCGCGAAGTGGCCGCCGAGGGCATCCGCGTCAACGCGGTGCGACCGGGCATCATCGACACCGAGATCCATGCTTCGGGCGGCCAGCCCGGGCGCGCACACGCGTCGGCCGCGCTGATCCCGATGCAGCGGCCGGGCACGGCGGATGAAGTGGCCACGGCCATCGCCTGGCTGCTGTCCGACGAGGCGCGCTACACCACCGGCGCCATCCTCGACGTCAGCGGCGGGCGCTGAGGCCCCGCGTCACGGGCTCGCGGCCTCCAGCAGGCTGCGTTCGATGGCCTGCGGCGTGGCCTGCCAGGTGCCGCGCCGGATCTCGTCTGGGGTGATGCGCACGATCTCGACCCGGGCCACGCCGAACACGCCGAGTTTCTGCGCGGCGGTGTAGCTCAGATCGATGACGCGGTCCTTGGTGAAGGGCCCGCGGTCGTTGACGCGCACGATCACGGAGCGGCCGTTGGCCGGGTTGCTCACGCGCACATAGCTCGGCAGGGGCAAGGTGCGGTGCGCCGCCGTCATCGCGTACATGTCATAGACCTCGCCGCTGGCCGTGCGCCGGCCGTGGAACTTGCGGCCGTACCAGGAGGCCAGGCCGCTCTCGCTGAGCGGTGCATCGGCCGACAGGGGCGTGTAGCTTTCGCCGAGCACCGCATAGGGCTTGTTCGGCCCGCCGGCGCGGATGGGCTCCAGCATCGGCAGCGCGTCGGGCACCTGCATCAGGTCGGGCGGCGGCGTGGCGGGCGCGCCGTCGGCCGCTGCCGGCGGCGTGGGAGCGCGGGTGGCACAGCCCGCCAGCGCCAACAGGGCTGCGGCGAGCAGCCAACGGGAGCGGGGCCAGCAGCGGGTCGACATCGAACGGCCAGGGTAGCAGTGCAGCGGGTGGCTATGATCGATGCAACATGTTGTATTGCTTCCTGCCGTGTGCAATTTGGGCATCACCGCTCCCGGGCGGCACAGGCCACCGTCGACATCCTGGTCTGGCCTGACGTGAAGCGCTCCGTCGTGTGGCCCGATCGCAGCATCGACTCCGCAGGCGCGTGTCGCAAATGACCGCGCCGGCGCCAATTCGAGTCGAGGACATTGCGACCCACCCGGCGTTCCGTCGCCTGGACAGCCTCACCGCGGTCGACCACGACCTGCGCTACGCGACGAGCAACAACTTCGACGGTCGCGTGCTGTACGACGGCATCGATTGCGCCTGGCTGCGTGCCGAAGCCGCCGACGGGCTGCAAGCTGCGGCCGCCTGGCTGGCGCGCGAGCATCCCGGCCACCGCCTCCTCGTGCTCGACGCACTGCGACCGCAGCGCGTGCAGGAGGCCATCTGGCGCGATGTCGCCGGCACGCCGGCGGCACGCTACTTCGCCAACCCGGAGCGCGGCTCGATCCACAGCTTCGGCATGGCGGTGGACGTGACCCTGCGCGACGCTGCCGGCGGCGAACTCGCAATGGGCAGCGGCTTCGATGAAATGACACTGGCCTCTCACCCCTGCCTCGAAGCCGAGCAACTCGCGCTTGGCGCCATCACCCCGGCCCACATCGCAGCGCGCACGATCTTGCGCGGCGCGATGGCCGCAGGCGGCTTTACCGGCATCCCCAACGAGTGGTGGCACTTCGACCACGGCGACCGCGACCACGTGCGCAGCGTCTTTCCCCGGGTGATGTGAGATGGACGTCATCGCCGAGCCGATCGAGTACCTCAGCGCGGCGGTGTCGTGAGGCTCCTGCTCGCGCCCATGGAGGGCCTGCTCGATCACTGCCTGCGCGATGTGCTCACGCGCGCCGGCGGCGTCGACCGCTGTGTCTCGGAGTTCATCCGTGTCACCGATCAATTGCTGCCCGACCGCGTCTTCCTGCGCCTGATGCCGGAGCTGGCGCATGGCAGCCGCACCGCGGCCGGCACACCGGTGCGGGCGCAGCTGCTTGGCTCGGATGCCGCCTGCATGGCCGACAACGCCGCGGCGCTGGCGGCCCTCGGCACCGAAGGCGTGGATCTCAACTTCGGCTGCCCGGCGCCCACCGTGAACCGGCACCGCGGTGGCGCAGTGCTGCTCGACGAGCCCGAACTGGTGGGCGCCATCGTGGCCGCAGTGCGGCGTGCCGTGCCTGCCGCCCTGCCGGTCTCGGCCAAGATGCGCCTGGGCCACCGCGACAGCGCCTTGATGCTCGACAACGCGCGCGCCATCGCCGCCGCCGGCGCCAGTGAATTGGTGGTGCATGCCCGCACCAAGGCCGACGGCTACCGGCCGCCGGCCTATTGGGACTGCATTGCATTGATCCGCGAAGTGGTGAGCATTCCCGTGGTGGCCAACGGCGAGATTTGGACCGCGGACGATGCGCGCCGCTGTCGCGAGGCTTCGGGCTGTGACGCCCTGATGCTGGGCCGCGGCATGGTCGCCGACCCCGGCTTGGCCCTGGCCATTCGCGGCCCGCACGCGCCGGCCCTGGCCTGGCCCGCGCTGCTGCCCCTGGTGGCCCTGTACTGGCAGCGGGTGGTCACGCATGTTCAGCCCAAGCACCAAGCCGGACGTTTGAAGCAGTGGCTCAACCTGCTGCGCCGTCGCCACCCCGAGGCCCAGCTGGCGTTCGATGCCGTGCGCACCATCACCGACCCGGCGCTGGTGCGCGCGCAGCTGTTTGTTGCGACATGACGCAAACCTGCTCACACGTTCAGCACTGACCCAGGCCTTGCGTGTGCTGGCTTCCCGACGCAGTCGCTACAAAGACGGCCGCCACGACGTCACCGTTGCAGCGCCTTGACTGCTGCCGTGAATCGTCATGATGCGGCCAGCGACTGCCAAGGTGGCGATTGCGACCGTGAGCTGCTGCGGATCCGTAAACAGTGCGATACGTGAAACGTATTGAGCAGAGCTGAATGTCGACGGGGGGCCGGCAGGAAGTGCCAAGTCAATAAGAGTCTGAAGGGGGACAGCATTGTTCTCCCACGGCCATCGCCGGCTGGCCTCGCCGCCGATGATCAGCAACTTTGTGGCGTCTATCAAGAAGCTCGTCGCGCCATAGCCGGGATTGACCCAGGAAGGCACGACCTTTTCAGTCGTGGGTGCCCCGACGGTCGAACGCAGTGGGTCGAAACTGGCACTCAACTTGACCACCGCGGCAGCTTCAGCACTCGCCAATGGCGTCAAGGCAAGCAGCATTGCATCGCCATTTACCAAAGGGGTCATTAGGAAATTGGCGGCATCCAACAATGGGCGCTTCGCCAGGACCAGGGTCGAACCGGCATCGACTACCAGATAGCGGGGCTGAACTTCGTCGGCAGTGCCAATGCCAAATTGCCATGTGGCGAGGACCTTCGAGCTGCTGGCCGCCAACCGCATGTGGTTGAGCCGCCTGAAGTCAAAGCCAGTTTCCACTACAAGGGGCGGTGCGACCGTCGCACCATCTGCAGCGAATGCCGCCAACATGAGATCGCCGATCGCCACTTCAGATTCGCGACCCGGCGTCGGGCGTATCCACATGACCCAGAGCCGATTGCCATCAGTCGCCGTCGCCAAGGGCGACTCGTTGAGGCCAGCCGGCAAGACTGCTGGGCCGGCGAACAGGCGTGTCACGGAGCCGGGCAGGCGGCGACCGTCGGCGTCGAACGCGAGCATCGCGACATCCCCATTGCCGCCACCCTGCCTGCCGATGACTCTCAGTTCGGAGCCGAGCCGCAAAAGTGCCATGGGCTCCAGCGCAGCGCCACCGAGCGAAACACCGGCGTGCTCGGTCGCCACCTCCACCCTGCCTTGCAGGCTGATCTTTGCGAGCGTAAAGCGCGTCGTCGAATCTGGGTCGAACACCAGGCCCGCAAGAGCCACCGCGTGATTGTCGAGTCCCGCCCCCAACAGGGGCCGACCGATCGAGGTGCCTGCCCTGGGTCCATCGGGCCAGACGGCATTGACCGGCGTCGAAGCGCCCAGGCCCTCGCTCAAGCCATCCCAATAGGCGAGCTCTTCGGTGGTTACATCCCTCGCGCCTGGTGTGAGTTCGCTGGCAGCATCAAACTTTGAGCGCACTATGCCGATGCCATTCGCGTACCAAACCGACCCGACTGCACGCTCAATTTCACTGATGGCACCGCTCGCCGTTCCGCGAACACGAGTCAGTGCAGTCGTGTCGACGCGTACCGCGCGAAGACCACGCCGGTGCAACAGATCGACGGTCTCCTCACCGACGACGACCGACCACACCGCAATATCGAGCGTTTCACGCTTGCCGTCGCCGTCGAGGTCAGCGACAGCTTCGACAACTCTGCGGTCAAACACGGTGTACTGATCGTTGACCCGTACCGGCGACCGAAGCTCGATCACATCGACGGTTTCATTGATGCCAAGGTCTGTCAGCGGAACTCTATTGCGAATCGAGCCGGCGTCGATTCGCACGTTGATCGAGTCCGCGCCTCCGTTCAATGCGTTGGTGGCACGCTCGTCTACGCCAGTCGTCGATGCAACTTGGGTGACCGTGTTCGTGTATGTCTTGGGGATTCGGTTGGCCGCCTCCTCTGCGCCCTGGTAGACCCATACAGAGCCAGGTCGCAAGACTCGAAGGACCGAGGCGTCTGCTCGCAGTGTTGCGCCTGGCGCGGGGGCTGCGGGCAACAGCCCACTGGTCGCTACCCCTCCGCCGTCGCTGCCGCCCCCTCCACTGCTCCCCCCACCACCGCCACAGCCTGCCGTTATCAGAACAAACAAGGTCACGACAACTGAGCGATACATCATGAAAAGTCCAAGCGGTTTCTTGTTGGAAATGTACTTCAGGGCCAATGCCAAAGCGGCGGCGACCTTGCACTTCGAATGTGCCCGCTAACATGTGAGAACGTCGAATTCAGAAAACGCAATTTCAGCGAAAGACTGTCATGCACTACCGCAACCTCGGCAAGAGCCCCCTCAAAGTCTCCGCACTGTGTCTGGGCACGATGATGTTCGGCGACCAGACCGACCGGGCTGAAGCGAAGAACATCGTCGCGCATGCGCACGAACATGGCGTCAACTTCATCGACACCGCCGATGTCTACTCGACTGGCAAGTCGGAGTCCATGGTCGGCGACCTGCTCGACGGCGCGCGCCACGACTGGGTGCTGGCCACCAAGGTCGGCAACAAGATG
>JANNFB010000108.1:0-5632 GCA_031379365.1 Burkholderiales bacterium | reverse complement strand
CACCATGGCCCTCATCGACCGCGCGATCACGATCGTCG
This sequence comes from Burkholderiales bacterium, assembly GCA_031379365.1. Taxonomy (GTDB): domain Bacteria; phylum Pseudomonadota; class Gammaproteobacteria; order Burkholderiales; family Burkholderiaceae_C; genus CADEEN01. The sequence goes on along the minus strand of JANNFB010000108.1, from coordinate 5,594 downwards.
GCGCGGGCGGCGTCGAGGCCTGGAGCCGGGCCACGCCGGCCGAGATTCTTGGCGCCGACGATGCCGCGCACTACAACAAGAGCAGCGACATCCTCGAAGTCTGGTTCGATTCCGGGTCAACCTTCTTCCATGTGCTGCGCGGCTCGCACCAGGGCCCGCCCGGCGACCCGGGCTACCACGAGAGCGGCCCCGAGGCCGACCTCTACCTCGAAGGCCACGACCAGCACCGCGGCTGGTTCCACTCATCGCTCCTGCTCGGCTGCGCCCTGGAAGGCCGCGCCCCGTACCGCGGCCTGCTCACGCACGGCTTCACGGTCGACGGCCAGGGCCGCAAGATGAGCAAGTCGCTCGGCAACATCATCGAGATCCGCGAGTTCGCCAAGGACCCGGGCGCCGAAGTGGCGCGCCTGTGGTGCGCCTCGACCGACTACGCCGGCGACCCGCCGATCGACAAGAAAGTGCTCGCGCGTGTGGTCGACAGCTACCGGCGCATCCGCAACACCCTGCGCTTCATGCTGGCCAACGTGGCCGATTTCGACGCGGCCAAGGACGCTGTGTCGAGCGGCGAGATGCTCGAGATCGACCGCTGGGCGCTGGCGCGCGCGGCCGAATTGCAAGCCGACATCCTGGCCCACTACGAGCGCTACGAGTTCCAGCCCGTCGTGGCCAAGCTGCAGCTGTTCTGCAGCGAAGACCTCGGCGCCTTCTACCTCGACGTGCTAAAGGACCGCCTCTACACCACCGCGCCGCACTCGCTGGCAAGACGCTCGGCACAAACAGCGCTGTGGCAGATCACGCACGCCATGCTGCGCTGGATGGCACCCTTCCTGTCCTTCACCGCGGAAGAGGCCTGGCCCATCCTGGCACCCGGGCAGTCGCCTTCCATCTTCACCGAAACCTATTGGCGGTTCGAGGCGCCCGACACCGCGCTGCTGGCCCGCTGGCAACGCATCCGCGAGCTGCGCAACGAAGTCAACAAGGCCATCGAGACGGTGCGCGCCGAGGGCAGTGTCGGCTCCTCGCTCCAAGCCGAAGTGACGCTGACGGTGAACGACGCCGACCATGCTCTGCTCACGGCGCTCGGTGACGCACTGAAGTTCGTGCTGATCACCTCGCAGGCCACACTGGCGCAGGGGCCTGAGCTGTCAGTGACCGTGACGCCATCGGCCGCCAACAAGTGCGAGCGCTGCTGGCACTGGCGCAGCGACGTCGGCCACGACGCCGCCCACCCGGCCCTGTGCGGTCGCTGCACCAGCAATCTGTACGGCGCGGGCGAAACCCGCAGCGTGGCTTGACCGTGAGCCGCTCGTCCACGGGTGTCCCGAGCCTGGCCGTTTGGCTGGGCCTGGCTCTGGCCGTCATCGTGCTGGACCAGTTCAGCAAAACCTTGATCCTGGGCAACTACCAGCTCGGCGACAGCCGCTACGTGACCTCGTTCTTCAACGTCGTGCGCGTGCACAACACCGGCGCGGCCTTCTCCTTCCTGGCCGGCGCCGGCGGCTGGCAGCGCTGGTTCTTCATCATCCTGGGCTTCGTCGCCACCGGCTTCATCGTCTGGATGCTGCGCAGCCACCCGACGCAGAAACTGTTCTGCTTTGCGGTGACGATGATCATGGGCGGCGCCCTGGGCAACGTTGGCGACCGCATGCTGCACGGCTATGTGGTCGACTTCATCCAGGTGCACGCAGGCGGCTGGTACTTCCCCAGTTTCAACCTGGCCGACAGCGCCATCACGCTCGGTGCCATCCTGCTCATCGTCGACGAGATCCGCCGCGTGCGCCGCGGCCGTTGAATTTCAAGGCCGCCCCGGGGTATCAACCTGGCTGGCGTATTTCTGCCTATGCAGTCGTTCGTTTCCGCATGGTCGTGGAGCGCGCCGGCCGAGGCTGCCGGGCGCCCGCCTCCGCGAATGTCCTCCGCCCTGGGCTGCGCCCAGGGCTCCCCCTTGATTTCGCTGCGGCGGGCACCCGGCAGCCCCGGCCTCAGGCTTCGGTGCCCTTCCGCGAACAGCCCGCACTCAGCGGATCAGGACGGCGGGGTGCTCTGCGCAGCGAAATCAAGGAGGAGAGGCGGGCGCAGCCCGACTCGGGGGACATTCGCGGAGCAGAGCGCCCCGCCGGCCTGATCTCGCACCATCTCTCGCACGCGAAGGCGAACGTCCGCAATGGGCAAGCGGTTGCTCGTTCTTGTGCGATTGAAAGGGATGGGGTATCAGGCGCGCATCACCATCTGCGCAGCGGCGAGGTCTTCCAGTGCCGTCCCCACCGACTTGAAAAGCGTGATCTGGTCGGGCCCGGTGCGGCCCGCACAGTCGCCGCGCAGCAACTCGGCCAGATCGCCACTGATGCGCTCCAGCCCGATCACCCCGCTGGCCAACGGCTGCACCAGGTCGCCTGCTTCGGCCAGGGCACCGGCGCGGGTGTCGACGATGATCGGCGCGCAACGCGCGATGGCGGCATCGTCGATCTCGCGCATGTCGCGCCGAAAGCCGCCCACCAGGTCGATGTGCGTGCCTTGCCGCAACCACGCGCCTTGCAGTGGTGGCAGGGTGGCGGTGGTGGCGCAGCTGATGATGTCGGCGTGCGCCGCGGCGGCTGCCAGGTCGGTGACCGCGTCAACGGCCAGGCCTTCGCTGCGCAACTGCTCGGCGAGGGCTTGGGCCGCCTCGCTGCGCCGGGCCCAGACCTGGAGGCGCACCAAAGAGCCGCAACGCCACGTGCGCGCGCACCAGCCAGGGCGCCAGGTGACCTGCGCCGACCATCAGCAGACTGCTCGCGTCCGCGCGCGCCAGGTGGCGCGCCGCCAACGCCGAGGCCGCGGCCGTGCGCCGCAGCGTCAGGGCTTCGCCGTCGAGCAGCGCCAGCGGCACGCCGGTGTGGCGGTCGCTGAGCAGGTAGCTGGCCTGCACGGTCGGCAGGCCTTGCACCGCGGCCTGCGGCATAACCGTCACCAGCTTGACGCCGAGGGCGTCGGCCGACCAGGCCGGCATCAGCAACAGCGAAGCAGCGTCACCGAGCACGTGTGCATGGCGCAAAGGCACCTCGGTGGCGCCGGCGGTGAACGCCTTTTCGAGCGCCAGCGCCAAGTCTCGCCACGGCAGCGCGGCATGGACTTCGGCAGCTGAATAGACTCTCAGGTTCATGAAGCGTCCCAGTGTAGTGATCGTCGGCGGCGGTGTGCTCGGTGCCGCCACCGCCTGTTTTCTCGCGCGCGATCACGGCGCAGCCGTGACCGTGCTTGAGCGCGACCCGAGTTATCGCGAGGCATCGAGTTCGCTCTCGGCCAGCTCGATCCGCCAGCAGTTTTCGACACCCATCAACATCGCGCTGTCGCAGGCCAGCATCGCGTTCCTGCGCCACGTCGGCGAGGAACTCGCCGTGGACGGCGAGCGCCCTGAGATCGGCCTGGTGGAAGCAGGCTACCTGTACCTGGCCGATGCGGTGGGCGCCGCGCGCCTGCGCGCCAACCATGCCGTGCAGCGCGCCTGCGGCGCCGACATCGAACTGCTCGACCCGGCCGCCCTGCGCCGGCGCTGGCCCTGGCTGTCGACCACCGATCTGGCACTGGGAGCGCACGGCGTGCGCGGCGAAGGCTGGTTCGACGGCCCCGCCCTGCACGCCGCGTTCCGGCGCAAGGCCCGCGCATGCGGCGTCCGCTTCGTGCACGCCGACGCCATGGCCTTCGATGTCAGCGGCGATGGCGTGACCGCCGTGCGCGACGCGAGCTGCCATCTGCACCGCGGTGACGCGTTCGTGATCGCTGCCGGCGCCTGGAGCGCACCCTTGGCGGGCGCCCTCGGGCTGGACCTGCAGGTGAGCGCCAAGAAGCGCGACGTCTTCGTGCTCGAATCCCCGGCACGCCTGCCTGGATGCCCGCTTCTCATCGACCCCTCCGGCGTCTGGCTGCGCCCCGAAGGCAGTGGCTTCATCGCCGGCGCGCCGCCGCGAGGCGAAGACAGCGATAACCTGCCGCTGGACGCGATCGATCACGGCCTGTTCGACGAGCTCATCTGGCCGGTGCTGGCCGCCCGCATCCCAGCGTTCGAGGCCCTGCGCGTGCGCTCGGCCTGGGCCGGCTACTACGACATGAACGCCTTCGACCACAACGGCGTGGTCGGCGCCGTGCCGGGCTGGCGCAACGCCTTCATCGTCTGCGGCTTTTCCGGCCACGGCATGCAGCACGCGCCGGCGCTGGGCCGCGGCCTGGCCGCACGCATCGCCACCACGCACTGGCTTGATCTGGATCTGGGCCCGCTGAGTGCAGACCGGCTACAACGCGGCCACCCCCTGATCGAGCACAACGTGATCTGAGCATGGCCCCCACGCCCGAAGCAGCCTCGGCCCCGATCGAGCTGCAGACACTGCGCTGGGGCGACCCGCTGCGCTGGCTCCATCTGGGCCTGCGTGACTTTCGGCGCTGTCCCGCCATCGGCCTGTTCTATGGCGGCTGCTTCATGGTCATGGGCTGGGCCCTGATGGCGGTCTACCAAAACGCGGCCGCCTACGTGCTGGCGCTCTCGGCTGGCTTCCTGCTCGTCGGTCCCTTCCTGTGCCTGGGCCTGTACCGCGCCAGCCAGGCCCTGGAGCGCGGCGAGAAGCCCGACTTCGGCGACTCGCTGCTGGCCTGGGATACGCGTACCGGCACGCTGGCCATCTTCGGCGTGGTGCTGCTGGTGCTGGAGATGCTGTGGGGCCGTGCCGCGCTGGTGGTGTTTGCCGTCAGCTTCGACTGCATGCCCGACTTCAAGGGCTCGCTGACGGCCCTGCTCGACCCCGAGAACCTGGGTTTCATCGTCGCCTACCTGGCCGTGGGCGGACTCTTCGCCGGCCTGATCTTCGCCATCAGCGTGGTGGCCATGCCGTTGATCCTGGACCGCCCGGTCGACGCCATCAGCGCCGGCCTGACCAGCCTGCGCCTGGTGCTCACCCAGCCCGGCGTGATGCTGCTGTGGGGCGCGCTGATCACCCTGGTGGTGGTGCTCGCGATGCTGCCCTGGTTTGCCGGGCTGCTGGTCGTCGGGCCCGTGCTGGGCCACGCCTCGTGGCATGCCTACCGGGCGGCGGTGAAGGGCTGAGACGAACGTCTTCTGCCCGCGACCGCTCTGTCGCTGGCGACGGCGCTGTGCGGTCGGGCCGGTGCCGAGCGATCGCTGTGCGGCTGATTCACCTCAAGATCGCGGCCAGCACGGGCCGAGAACACGGGTGTCGGCCCTCAAGAAGTCCGCGCCACCTTGCAATTGAGTTCGGAAAGCACGGAGGGATCTGATGATTGACTGTTAACCGGCTAACAGATAACATCTGCGCATGGCGATTCAGTCGTTCTCGTGTGCAGACACCCAGGCGCTGTTTACGACTGGCAGGAGCGCAAGGTTTGCGAACATCAAGAAGGTGGCCGAGCGAAAGTTAGCCCAACTGGACGCAGCGCCGTCGCTGAACTTTATGAAGGCGCCTCCTGGCAACGACCTGAAGGAATACGACGGGGCTTGGCACGTGCGGATCAATGATCAATGGCGATTGACGTTCAAGTGGGGCTCGAACGGCCCCTACGACGTTTTGATTGAGGACCCGCATTGAATGCGGTTGGCCCCCTGAGCT
>JANNFB010000325.1:0-5065 GCA_031379365.1 Burkholderiales bacterium | reverse complement strand
TGGCTGTGCGACATGGCCGAGGCCGATCCGAAGCTGGTGGCGATCACGCCGGCCATGCTCGAAGGCTCGGGCATGGTCGAGTTCCAGCGCCGCTTCCCGCAGCGCTGCCACGATGTCGGCATCGCCGAGCAGCATGCCGTGACCTTCGCCGCCGGCCTGGCCTGCGAGGGGCTCAAGCCAGTGGTGGCGATCTACTCCACCTTCCTGCAGCGCGGCTACGACCAGCTGATCCACGATGTGGCGATCCAGAACCTGCCGGTGACCTTCGCGCTCGACCGCGCGGGCCTCGTCGGCGCCGACGGCGCCACACATGCCGGCGTCTTCGACATTGCCTACCTGCGTTGCATTCCCAACATGGGTCTGATTGCACCGGCCGACGAGAACGAGTGCCGCATGGCGCTGAGCACGGCGCACCGGCGCGATCATCCGGTGGCGGTGCGCTACCCGCGGGGCGCCGGCGCGGGGGTGGTTGTCGAGCGCACGCTGGACGAATTGCCCTGGGGCAAGGGCGAGATTCGCCGCCAGGGTGAGCGCATCGCGATCTTGGCCTTCGGCACCATCCTCTATCCCGCGCTGGCGGCGGCGGAGCGACTCAACGCCACGGTCGCCAACATGCGCTTCGTCAAGCCGCTCGACACCGAGCTGTTGGTGAAGCTGGCGCGCACGCATGAGGCCATCGTCTGCGTCGAAGAGGGCAGCGTGATGGGCGGTGCTGGCAGCGCCGTGATGGAGGCGCTGCACGCCGCCGGCCTGGCCACACCGGTGCTGGCCCTGGGCCTGCCCGACCAATTCATCGAGCATGGCGACCCGGCCAAGCTGCTGGCCCTGAACGGTCTGGATGCCGACGGCATCGCCACGGCGATCGCCGCCCGCTTCGGCGCGCGGCCGGCGCTGGTGCGACAGAAGAGTTGACCCCGCCCCACTGCCGTACGGCAAAGAGCCCAGCGCAGCGCGCCGACCGGATTGCTGCGATGCTGGCCGGCAGGCACCGATCACGACCATGACCCACCCGACCCAATCCCTGCACATTCCCGACACGCAGAGCGCCCGCGACGAGCGCCACCTCGCCATCCAGCGCGTCGGCGTCAAGGACCTGCGCTACCCGCTGCAGTTGCAAGTCGCCGGTGCGGTGCAGGCGACGGCGGCACTGTGGGACCTCGATGTGGCCTTGCCCGCCGAGAAGAAGGGCACCCACATGTCGCGCTTCGTGGCCTGGCTGAACGACCTGGTGGCGCTGGATGCGCCGCTCGACGCCGATCTGCTGCGCCAGCGCCTGGCCGACATGCTCGAGCGCCTGGGTGCGGCCGAAGGCCGTGTCGAAGCCCGTTTTGCCTTCTTCCTGCGCAAGCGCGCGCCGGTCTCGGGCGTACACAGTTTGCTCGACTACCAAGGCCGCTGGATCGCCGAGGCGCGCGGCGGCAGCAGTGTCGTCTGGGCCGAAGTGGCGGTGCCGGTGAAGAGCCTGTGTCCCTGCTCGAAGGAGATTTCCGATTACGGCGCCCACAACCAGCGTTCCACGGTCACGATCCGGGCCGAGCTCAAGGCCCCGGTGCCCTGGCACGAGCTGGTGCGCTTTGCCGAAGACAACGCCTCGAGCGAGGTCTGGGCCCTGCTCAAGCGCCCCGATGAAAAGTGGATCACCGAGCGCGCTTACGAGAACCCGAAATTCGTCGAAGACCTGGTGCGCGATGTGGCGCTGGCGCTCAACGCCGACACCCGCATCGGGCGCTATGTCGTGGAGGTCGAAAACCATGAGTCGATCCACAACCACGCGGCCTACGCGCGCATCGAGCGCGCGTAGTCCTGCTGCATGCGCATCGAGCGCACGCAGCCCTGCTGCTCGCGCGTCGGGCGTACCGGCGCCGCACTGGCGCGCGCCAGCCGCGCTGCTCCTGGCCCTCGGGTTGGCGGCCTGCGCCAGCTACGGCCCCGGCGATCTGCGTCCTGGCCAAAGCGAGACCGAGATGCGTGCGCGCCTGGGCGAGCCGACCGGGCGCTACCCGCGCGCCGAAGGCGGCAGCCGCATCGAATATGCGCGCGGCCCGGCGGGCAAGCACACCTACATGATCGACCTGGATGCCGCCGGCCACGTCCAGGGCTGGACGCAGGTGCTCACGGAGCAGCGCTTCGACGCCGTGGCGATTGCGGCGCCGCAGGCAGCCGTGCGCGAACAACTCGGGCGGCCGTCGGAGAGCCGGGTCGGTTGGCGTGGCGTCGGTGAAGTCTGGTCCTATCGCTTCGAATCGGAGGTCTGCCGCTGGTTCCAGGTCTGGCTGGTCGATGGTCGCGTGCGCGAGGCCGCCTATGCCAGTGATCCGGCCTGCGAAGAGTCACGACGCGACAAGGACTGATGCGCCTGTTCGGCATCCCGAACTGCGACACCGTCAAACGCGCACGCGCCTGGCTGGCGCAGCAGGGCGTGGAGGTGGTGTTCCACGACTTCAAGAAGGCCGGTGTGCCGCCCGAGGGGCTGGACGGCTGGATCGCTGCGCTCGGCTGGCAGCCGCTCGTGAATCGCCAGGGCAGCACCTGGCGCAAACTCGACACGGCAGCCCAGACCGCGGTGGTCGATGCGGCCAGCGCGCGCGCACTGATGTTGGCGCAGCCGAGCGTCATCAAACGCCCCGTAGTCGAGTGGCCGGACGGTGCGGTCACGGTCGGCTTCGATGCGGGCACCTGGGCCGCCCGGCTGCAGCGACGCTGAGCAACGGACGCGGCCGTCGCAGCGCCCTCCAGCGACTTGCCGTGGCACGGTAAAGTGGCGTCATGTTTACCGGTATCGTGCAAGGCGTCGCCCGCATCGAAGCGTTGCGTGAGGCCGCCGGATTGCGCAGCTTCAGGCTCGAGTTTGCCCCGGGCTTTGCCGATGGCCTGGCGGTGGGCGCCAGCGTCGCGGTCGATGGCGTCTGCCTGACGGTGACCGCGCTTCACGGCGACCGGGCTGCGGACTTCGATGTCATGCAACAGACGCTTGCCGTGACCACGCTGGGCAGCCTGACCCCGGGCAGCGGTGTCAACGTCGAGCGCGCGGCCAAGGATGGCGCCGAGATCGGTGGCCACCCCTTGTCCGGCCACATCGACTTCACTGCCCGTCTGAGTGAGCTGCGCCAGCCGGAGAACAACCAGGTCCTGCGCTTTGCGGTGCCCGCGCCGTGGATGCGCTACATCTTCGCCAAAGGCTACATTGCCGTGGCGGGTGCCAGCCTCACGGTGGCCGAAGCGGGGCGCGAGCCCGGAGGCGCCGGTTGGTTCGAGGTCTGGCTGATTCCCGAGACCTTGCGCGCCACGACCTTCGGCGGCACACGTATCGGCGACAGCGTCAACATCGAGATCGAGCGCGCGACCCAGGTCATGGTCGACACCGTGCGAGAGGCCGTTGCCGACAAGCTCGGGCCCTTGCTGCCCGCGCTCGAAGCCTTCGCGCGCGAACGCGGGCTCTGAAGGCCCGTTGCTCAGCGCCTCAAGCCTTGGCTGCTGACACCGCGGCGCGCAAGGCCAACAGGTAGCTCTCGACGCCGAAGCCGCAGATCTGCCCGCGCACGATCTCGGCGAACACCGAGACATGGCGGAAGGCCTCGCGGGCGTGGATGTTCGACATGTGCACTTCGACCACCGGCACCGTCAGGATCGCCAGCGCATCGCGGATGGCGTAGCTGTAATGTGTCCAGGCCCCCGCGTTGATCAGCACCGCATCGACACCCTCGGCATAGGCTTGGTGGATGCGCTCGCACATCGCGCCTTCGTGGTTGGTCTGGAAGCTGTGCACCTCGGCGCCGAGCTCCTTGCCGAGGGCTTGCAACTGGGTGTCGATCTGCGCCAGCGTGACCGTGCCGTACTGCTTCGGGTCACGCTGGCCGAACATGTTGTGGTTCACACCATGCAGCATCAGGATCTTCATTGCCGGTCCCTTGTGGTCATCGGTCTTGGGTGCTCAAGCAGCCAGCAACTGCCGCAGCACGAAGGGCAGGATGCCGCCGTGCTTGTAGTAGTCGACCTCGATCGCGGTGTCGATGCGCAATGTCACCGTGATGTTGCGCTTCTTGCCATCGGCCGAGGTGATGACCAGGGTGGCGTCGGTCTGCGGCTTGATGTCTTTGCCGAGCACGACGTCGATGACCTCGTCGCCCTGGATGCCGAGCGACTGCCAGGAGTCGCCGCCCTTGAATTGCAGCGGCAGCACGCCCATGCCGATCAGGTTGCTGCGGTGGATGCGCTCGAAGCTGCGCGCCACCACGGCCTTGATGCCGAGCAGCTGCGTGCCCTTGGCGGCCCAGTCGCGTGACGAGCCGGTGCCGTACTCCTCGCCGGCGAAGACCACGGTGGGCGTGCTGGCGGCCATGTACTTCATCGCCGCGTCGTAGATGAACATCTTGGCCTTGCCGGGCTGGAACAGTGTCACGCCGCCTTCCTCGCGCGAGCCGTCGGCGCCGGCCGGGATCATCAGGTTCTTCACACGCACGTTGGCGAAGGTGCCGCGCATCATCACTTCATGGTTGCCGCGGCGCGCGCCGTAGCTGTTGAAGTCGGCCTTGAGCACGCCGTTGTCCTTCAGGTAGCTGCCGGTGGGCGAGGCTTCCTTGATCGAGCCGGCCGGCGAGATGTGGTCGGTGGTGATCGAGTCGCCGAACATCGCCATCACGCGCGCGCCTTGCACGCCCGAGGTCAGCGCCTTGGGCTTCATGGTGAAGCCGTCGAAGAAGGGCGGCTGGGCGATGTAGGTGCTCTTGGGCCAGTCATAGACCTGGCCCTTGGTGCCCTTGACCTGGTTCCACAACTTGCCCGGCTTCTTGGCCACGTTGCCGTAGTTCTCGCGGAAGGCCTTCGGGTTCATTGCGTGCTTGAGCAGCTTGTAGACCTCGTCGCTGGTCGGCCAGATGTCGCCGAGGTAGACGTCCTTGCCTGCCTTTCCCTTGCCGATCGGCTGGGTCATCAGGTCAACCATCACGTTGCCGGCCAGCGCATAGGCCACCACCAGCGGCGGGCTGGCCAGGAAGTTGGCCTTCAGGTTGGGGTGGATGCGGGCTTCGAAATTTCGGTTGCCCGACAGCACAGCGGCGCAGATCAG
>JANNFB010000277.1:0-2363 GCA_031379365.1 Burkholderiales bacterium | reverse complement strand
GGAAGACCTGCAGATGGCCATCGGCCTGCGCTACCAGGCCCTGTCCAACAAGCAGATCGATGTCGTCAACGGCTACGCCACCGACGGCATGATCAGTGCGCTGAAGTTGAAGCGCCTGAAGGACGACAAGAACCTGTGGCCGCCCTACTACCTGGCACCCGTCGTGCGCAAGGAAGTGCTGGATGCCAACCCGAAGATCGCCGAGGTGCTGAACCGCACCAGCGCGCTGCTCGACGAAGCGACGATGGCCGAGCTGAACTTCAAGGTCGACGGCGAGAAGCAGGAGCCCAAGGACGTGGCGCAAGCCTTCCTGAAGGCCAAGGGCGTCCTGAAGTAACTTGAGCGCCGCGACAGTCACGCTGGCCGGGCGCGGCGTCACGATCGCGGACGTGGTGTGCGTCGCGCGCGGCGCCGCACCTGTCGTGCTGCAGGCGCAGGCCCGCGAGCGCGTCGTCGCAGCGCGGGCCATCGTCGACCGGGCCGTGGCCTCCGACGTCTCGGTCTACGGCCTGACCAGCGCGCTCGGCGCCAACACCGGGCAGCCGATCCCCGAAGCCGAACGCAGCGAATACCAGGTTCGCGCGGTGCGGGCGCGCGCCGTCGGCGTCGGCCCGGCGTTCGACACCGAGGTGGTGCGCGCGATGCTGTTCGCGCGCATTGCCGGCATGGCCGTCGGGGGCTCGGGCGTGTCGCCGGCCGTGCTCGAAGCGCTGGTGGCCCTGCTCAACGCCGGCGTGCACCCCGTCGTGCCGTCGATCGGGTCGATCGGTGTGGCCGACCTGGCGCCGCTGTCGCACCTGGCCTTGCCGTTGGTCGGCGAAGGCCAGGCCGAATTCCGTGGCGACGTGCTGACGGGCCGCGAGGCCCTGGCGTGTGCCGGCCTGCACGCCGTCACGCTCGGCCCCAAGGACGGCCTGGCCCTGATCAGCGCGAACGCAGCCACGATCGGCCATGCGGCCCTGGTGCTGCACGATGCCGCCGCCGTGCTCGACCGCTTGAACATCGCCGCGGCACTCACCTTCGAAGCCTTCCGCGCCAATCTCAGCCCGCTCGATGCCACGGTGCAGGCGGCGCGCCCGGCGCGCGGCCAGGTCGCCATCGCCGAGCGCCTGCGCGAACTGCTCGAAGGCAGCGGCCTGTGGCAGGCCGGCGCCGCGCGCCGGGTGCAGGACCCGGTGTCGCTGCGCTGCGTCAGCCAGGTGCACGGCGCCGCACTGGCGGCGCTGCAGCTCGCGCGTGACGATGTCGAACTCGAACTCAACAGCGCCGCCGACAGCCCTCTGGTGTTGCTCGACGCCGAGCAACTCGTCTCGAGCGGCAACTTTCACATCCCGGCCCTGGCGCTCGCGCTCGACGGCGTGGGCCTGGCGCTGGCGCAGGTGGCGATGCTCGCGGTGATGCGCTGCCAGAAGCTGTTCACGCCGGCGCTTTCCGGCCTGCCCTTGCAGCTGACGACGCTGGGGCCGGCGCACTCGGGCTTCGCCACGGTGCAAAAGACGCTGACCTCGCTCTACAACCAGATCCGGCACCTGGCCAACCCGAGCTCGCTCGACAGCCTGCCGGTGTCGGAAACGGTCGAAGACCATGCGCCGATGGCCCCCAACGCCGTGGCCCACGTCGCTGCGATGCTGCCGTTGTTGCGCTACCTGGCGGCGATCGAACTGCTCAGCGCGGCGCAGGCGGCCGATCTTCGGCCGGTGGCTGCAGCCGCGATGGGGCGCGGCGCCGCGGCAGCCTACGAGGCCGTGCGCGGCGCCGTGCCGCGGCTGGTCGAGGATCGCCCGCTCGGGCCTGACATCGAAGCCGTCGCCGCCCTGATCGGCGCCGGCTGCTTGCCGACGACGGACTTGCTCACGCGATGAAGTGGTTCCTCGGCAACTGGGATCAGGTGCTGCTGGCCCTTTACCAGCACGTGGTCATCGTGGTCATCACGCTGGGCATTGCCTCGGTGATCTCGCTGGCAGTCGGCATCTGGGCTGCACGCAACCTGCGTGTGCAGCAGTGGGCCCTGGCGGCCAGCGGCATCCTCTACACCGTGCCGACCCTGGCCTTCCTGGCCCTGCTGATTCCGCTGGTGGGGCTGGGCCGCAGCAACGCCATCATCTGCATGGTCGCGTTCTCGCTGATGATCCTGATACGCAATGTCGCCGTCGGCATTCGCGGTGTCGACGCCGAGGTGATCGACGCCGCCCGCGGCATGGGCCTGACGGTGCGCCAGGTGCTGCTGCAAGTGGAGTTGCCGCTGGCCGCGCCGGTGATCGTCGCCGGCCTGCGCATCGCCACGGTCACCGTGATCAGCGTGGCCGTGGTCGCGGCCTATGTGAATGCCGGTGGTCTGGGCACCCTCATCTTCAACGGCATCA
>JANNFB010000247.1:0-19646 GCA_031379365.1 Burkholderiales bacterium | reverse complement strand
CAGGTGCGCACCGCCACACGGCAGATGTCGTTGGCGTTCTCCATGATGGTGTAGTGCGCGGCCAGCAGGCGCATGCGCGCATCCTTGTCCGGATCGACCTGGGCTTCGCGCGCCGTCTGCAGGAACAAGGCGCGCGTCTGCACGAGCATGATGCGCATCTCGGCCACCGCGATCTGCTTGGTGGGGTACATACGTCGCTTGACTGGCGGCGTGTCGGGCACCTCGCCACGCAGGTAGTTCACTGTGAAGTCATACGCTGCCTGCGCGATGCCCATGTAGGTAGGTGACAGGGTGGCGAACATGTGCGGATAGCGCTGCGCGGCCTGGAAGTGCAGACCCTCGGGCATCAGCCGTGCGTCATCGGCAACCCAGACGTCGTCGAGCAGCAGCGTACGACTGACGGTGCCGCGCATGCCCAGCGGGTCCCAGTCGCCGACGATGCGCACGCCCGGCGCGTCGGCCGGCACGGCCAGGTAGATCGAGTCGCGCAGGTTGCCGCCGCCGTGCGGCGTGTCTTCCAGCGTGCACAGCACGCCGTAGTAGTCGGCGGCTCCGGAGAGCGAAGCAAAGATCTTCTTGCCACGCACGTGGTAGCCGCCCTGCGCACCCTCGGCCCGACTGGCCAGCGTGCCCCATGGCGCCTTGCCGGCAGCGGCAGCCCCGCCCTCAGAGAACGGTTGCGAGTAGATCTTGCCTTCGCCCACCACGCGCTGAAAGTGGATGGCCCGGATGCGTTCGTGTTCGGCACGCTGCTCGGCGCTCATGCGCAAGGCGTCGGCGATGAAGCCCGTCCACATCATGGTGCTGACATGCATGTTGAAAGACAAGGCGGTCGAACCGCAATGGCGACCGATCTCGGCAGCCACCATCACATAGGTGGCGAAGTCGGCGCCCAGGCCGCCATGCGCCTTGGGCACGCAGATGCCGAGCAGACCCGCGGAACGCAGATCGGCGTAGTTTTCGAACGGAAAGCTGGCCTCGCGGTCCCAGCGCGCGGCGCGCGGCGCGAACTTCTCGCGGCCCAGCGCCGCCGCCAGGGCAATCAGCTCGCGCTGTTGCGGCGTCAGCAGCGCCGGGTTGCCAGCGATGTGGGGCGGTGTCGGCGCGGTGGCTGGATCAGGCATGGCAGGCCTCAGTTCAGAAAACGGCGCAGCAAGAACTCGATCAGGGCGCGGTTGAAGAGCGCGGGCGCTTCCATGTTCGCCAGATGCCCGACGCCCGCCAGGCACTGGTACTCCGCACCGGGGATGCGCGACGCCATCTGTTGCATCAGCACCGGTGGCGCATTGCGATCGTGCTCGCCTGCCAGGCACAGCACCGGCAGACGGAGATCGGCGAGCAACTCGCGGCGATCGAAACCCACGATGGCCTGCAGCGCCAAGCGGTAGGTGGCCTCGGGCACGCCGGACATCAGGATGGCTGCCCGGGCAACGGCATCGTGAGGCGCCGAGGGTGAGGCCATGCCCAGCGCCAGGCCGGGCGCCAATGCCGCCATGCCTGCGCCGGCATCCAGCGGCGCGAGCCGTTGCGCAAGGAACTCCGACTGCCAAGCGCCGCCAGGCTTGCCAAAGGACGCGGACGTGCCGCTCAGCACGAGCGCCGCAATGCGTGGCGGCACCAATGCCATCAACTCCTGCGCGACCATGCCGCCCATGCTGTGCCCAACCAATGCGCAGGGCGCCAGGCCCAGTGCGTCGATCGCGGCGGCCACTGCCGCGGCCAGGCTGGCCATGGTGTAAGGCTCGATCAGCGGCGACTCGCCGTAACCGGGCAAATCGAAGGCGACCGCACTGAAGCCGGCCTCGGCCAGGGCACTGCCCGTTCCCGACAAGCTGTCGCCCCAGGCCTCGCGGCCGCCGCCCACACCGTGCAGCAGCACCACCGCGCGCTGACCCTTGCCCCAACGCAGATGGGCCAGTGGCGCCTTGCGCAGCGGCAGCACCGCGTTCACAACAGGCGCCCCTCGCGCACCACCGCTTGGCCGTCGAGCTCGATCGTGCAGCCGCGCAGGGGCAGATCGAAGTGGCCCAGGGTGTGCCGCCCAGCCACTTCATTGGCACCCGTCGAATAGAGAAAGTTGCCGGCGAAGGCACGCAGCTCCGTGCCATTGAAGTCGGCCTTGTCGTAGAAGGCCATCGCATCCCAACGCGCGCGGCGGTTCAGGCCCCAACCGACGTGCGACACGGCGTAGGCCGCACGGTCTTCCCAGGCCGCGAAGTAGCCACGCATCAACTCCGCGTCGGGCGAGTCGCCGACGATGTCGGTGACGTGATCGTCGGCGATCACCAGGCGCACGGCATCCTGCAGGTAGCGCTTGAAGGTCAGGTTGACGTCGCCGCGCGCGAGCACCAACTCGCCACGCACGCTGCCCGCTGCAGGGAAGGCCAGCACCAGACCCCCCGGCCAGTGGGTCAGGGTGCCGGGCTTGCTGGTGAAACCCCAGACGCCACCGACACGAGCACCGGCCAGATCGATGGTCAGGGCCGTGCCCGCGGCGGAACTCACCTGCATCTGTCGGGCGCCCCGCAGCCGCCGCATCGCCTCGCGCGCCTGCGCCTCGTCGCCGGCCTGAGGCAGACAGCGTTCCAGTATCTCGGGATGCTCATTGCTAACCACCAGAACGCGTGCACCGCCGGCCAGGATGGTCGGCAAGGCCACGGCGTGCTGCAGGCCCTCGACAGTGCAATCGACGACCAGGGTGCACGCCGCCAAAGCCTGCACAACCGCGCCCTGGCCATTCAGTGCGGCCGACGCGCCCGTCGAACGCACCGGCGCCGGGGCGCTCGACTCGGGCGTCGGCACACTGACGTGGAAGTACTGAGCGCCGATCTGCTGCAGGGCCAATCCAGCGAGCTGCGGCAAGACCGGCCGCGATCGCGATTCGGCCAGCACGGCGCAGACATCGCCCGGCTTGACGCCGCACTGCTGAATGACCGCGACGAAGGCCGCGATCCAGCGCCCTTCGATCGGTGCGGCCATCACAGGATTTCACCCAGCAGGTGATAGCGCCCGCCGTGATAGACCAGCGGCGGCACGCTCTGCGAATGCACCGCCAGCACGCGGCCAAGGTAGAGCCGGTGGTCACCGGCGGTCTGGTGGGAGGCCAGTTCGCACTCGAAGGCTGCGGCGCAACCGGCCAGCACCGGCGCGCCGCCGGCGCCGTCGGCCCACGAGCCCTCGCTGAACTTGCCCGGCGCATTGGAGGAAAACCGCCGCGACAAATCGACCTGCGATTCCGCCAGGACATTGACCGCAAAGTGGGAGGCGCCGTCAAACGCCGCCAAGCTCGGGCTGACCAGGCGCAAAGACCACAACACCATGGGCGGCTCGAGCGACAAGGCATTGAAGGAGCTGACCGTCAGCCCGATGGGCTCGCCCGTGGCGGTGCGACAGGTCACCACCGTCACCCCGGTGGCAAAGCCGCCCAGCGCGGTGCGCAAGCTTCGGACATCCAGCGCGGTCAAGTGCGGCTCCTTCATCGTGGCAGCACTATAAGTTGCGACACCCCCGCAACCGCGCCTGGCGCGGCGGCATCACCTCAAAGCAATGCCTTGACCGTGGCCAGTCCGAGGGCCGTGAGCAGCAAGGAGCCGACGAGGTGCGTTGCGGCCGTGGCCAGAGCCCAGCCCATTTCGCCGCGCAAGATGGCGTTGACCACCTCCGCAGAGTAGGTGGAGAAGGTCGTCAAGCCGCCCAGAAAGCCCGTGATCAAGGCCAGGCGCCAGAGCGGCGACAACTCCGTGCGCCACGCAAAGAAGGCGATCGCCAAGCCGACCAGGTAGCCGCCGATGAGGTTCGCGGCCAGGGTGCCGAGCGGCAGTTGCGGCAGCCAGCGGTTGAGTGACTCGCCCAGAGCAAAGCGCAGGCAGGCGCCGACGCCGGCACCGACGAAGACTGCCAGCAAGGCGGGCAGCAGCGGCGCCGCAAGCGCTCCGCTCATGCCGCGTTGCCGCTCTGCAAGCCCCAGCGCGCCAACGCCGCATCGTCAGCGACACGGGCATCGACCCACTCGGCGCTGCCATCGGGGCGGTGCTCCTTCTTCCAGAACGGCGCCTGCGTCTTGAGGTAGTCCATCAGGAACTGGCAAGCCGCGAAGGCATCCCCTCGGTGCGCCGAGCTGACGACGACCAGCACGATCTGCTCCAGCGGCGCCAGCGCGCCGATGCGGTGGATGACCCGGGCGCCCCGGATGTCGAAACGCAGCTGTGCGGCGTCGATCATGGCCTCGATGGCGCGCTCCGTCATGCCGGGGTAATGCTCGAGCTCCATCAAAGTGGTGTCAGCCAAGGCGCCGCTGCGGTCGCGCACGGTGCCGACGAATGTAGCCACGGCGCCGACGCCACCATCGCCTTCCCGCAAAGCGGCGATTTCGCGACTGACGTCGAAGTCCTCGTGTTGAATCTGCACGCGTGGCGAGGCCATCGTCAGCCGCCTGTCACCGGGGGGAAAAAGGCCACTTCGGCGCCATCGCCCAGCAAGGCAGTCTCATCCGCGAGCACCTGATTGACGGCGCAGCGCAGAGCGCGGCCACGCCGCAGGGCCTCGGCGTGTTGCGGGCTGGCGGCAATGAGCTGGTCGCGCAAGGCGGCCAGCGTGCAGCCGCTGACAACCTGTACCGACTCTTGGGCACCGAGCGCCTCGCGCAGGGCGGCGAAGTAGCGCACCGTGACCCTCATGGTGCACCGATGAGGCTGGCCAAGGCGTGGTAGGCGACGACATCGCCGTGGGCGATGGCTTGGCCCGGCGGGTTGTCCACCAAGCCATCGGCCCAGACCGCCGAGGTCAGCACGCCTGAACTCTGGTTAGCGAACAGGTCCAGTCCGCCGGCAGCGTTGCGGCGCACGCGCAGGAACTCGCGCCGGCGGTCCGGCCGCGGCCAGTCGAAATGGGCTGGCAGGTGCGTCGCTTGCGGAGGATCGGCCGCGACGCCTTGGAGCGCACGCAGGACCGGCGCCACGGCCAGCAGGAAGGTCACGAAACTCGACACGGGGTTGCCTGGCAGGCCGATGAAGAGGCACTCCTGCCCGGCCGCGGCGTCGCGTCGGATGGCGCCGAAGGCCAGCGGCTTGCCGGGCTTGATGGCCACCTGCCACAGCTCGATGCGGCCTTCGGCGGCGACGGCCGGGCGGATGTGGTCTTCTTCACCGACCGACACGCCGCCCGAACTCAGGATCAGGTCGTGCGCTGCCGCCGCTTCACGCAAGGCCGCACGGGTGGCGTCGAGGCGGTCGGGCACGATGCCGAAATCACTCACCTCGCAGCCGGCGGCCTGCAACAGGCCACGCAAGGTGAATCGGTTGCTGTTGTAGATCGCGCCCGGCGCCAACAACTCCGGCGCAACCACACCCGGCATCACCAACTCGTCGCCAGTGGAGAACAAGGCCACGCGGGGTCGGCGAACAAGCTGCAGGCTGGCGGCGCCGACCCCCGCGGCCAAGCCCAGCGCCTGCGGCGTCAGACGCGTGCCGCGCGCCAGCACCGTGCTGCCGCGGCGGACGTCCTCGCCGCGGCGGCGGATCCACTGGCCCGGGGACGGTGGCGTCAGGATGCGCACGCGCCCTTCTTCGGCCGGCGCCGTGTTTTCCTGCATGACCACGGCATCGGCACCGGCCGGGACCTGCGCGCCGGTAAAGATGCGTGCGGCCGTGCCCGGCGCCAATGGCGTGCCGACGATACCGGCGGGGATGCGCTGGCTGACTGGCAGCACGGCGTCCGCCTGGGCCGCATCCACCGCGCGCAGGGCGTAGCCGTCCATCGCGGTGTTGTCGGCCGGCGGCACATCGATGGCCGACACGACATCGACAGCCAGCACGCGGCCCAGGGCGTCGAAGGTGTCGCCGGTCTCGACATCGGTGATGCGCGCTGCGGTGGCCGCCGCCGTCAGGCGCGCCACGGCCTCGTCCAGGCTCAGGAGCGGCGCGCGCGGCTCAGGCATGGCTCTCGATGTAGCGCCGGACCGCCGCGACATCGGCGGGCAGCTCGGCGAAGCGCTTGGGCAGGTTCTCGATGCCTTCGAAACCCGGCGGCCGAGACGGCTCGCGGCCGAGGGCTTCATGGATCGTCGCAGCGAACTTGGCCGGCAGCGCAGTCTCCAGGACCAGCATCGGCTGCGCGTGCCGGCGATGCTCGCGGCCGACCTTCAGGCCATCGGCGGTGTGCGTGTCGATCACCAGACCGAAGCGCCGGTCGGTGTCGCGGATGGTGGCCAGCCGATCGGCATGGGTGCTCTTGCCGGAGACGAAGCCGAAGGCGGCAATGCGCGCATGCTCTTCAGCACTGAGCGTGAAACAGCCGCGCTCGCGCAGTTCGGTGTCGAAGAGCTGCCGAACGCGCGCGCCGTCGCGCCCCAGCAGGTCGAAGACAAAACGCTCGAAGTTGCTGGCCTTGCTGATGTCCATCGAGGGGCTGGAGGTCTCGTGCGTCTGGGCACTGGTGCGGGGGCGATAGCTGCCGCTTCGGAAAAACTCGTCCAGGACATCGTTCTCATTGGTGGCACAGACCAGGCAATCGATCGGCA
Source organism: Burkholderiales bacterium (assembly GCA_031379365.1). GTDB lineage: Bacteria > Pseudomonadota > Gammaproteobacteria > Burkholderiales > Burkholderiaceae_C > CADEEN01. The sequence goes on along the minus strand of JANNFB010000247.1, from coordinate 13,129 downwards.
GGCCCATCATTCGCGCGACATGGCCGGCGCAGATGTTGCCGAAGTTGCCCGAGGGCACCGCGAAGCTGACCTGCTCGCCGTTCGTCTTGGTGGCCTGGAAGTAGCCGGCGAAGTAATAGACCACCTGGGCCAGCAGGCGGGCCCAGTTGATCGAGTTGACGGTGCCGATCTGCCAGTGGCGCTTGAAGACGAGGTCATTGCTGACCGCCTTGACGATGTCCTGGCAGTCGTCGAATACACCCTCGATGGCGATGTTGTGGATGTTGGCGTCTTGCAGGCTGAACATCTGGGCCTGCTGGAAGGGGCTCATGCGGTCTTTGGGGCTGAGCATGAACACCTGGATGCCCCGCTTGCCGCGCATCGCGTACTCGGCCGCGCTGCCGGTGTCGCCCGAAGTCGCGCCCAGGATGTTCAGCGTCTGACCACGGCGCGCCAGTTCGTACTCGAACAGGCCGCCGAGCAACTGCATCGCCATGTCCTTGAACGCCAGCGTCGGGCCGTTCGACAGGGCCTCGAGCGCCACGCCCGCTTCGAGCGGCTTGAGCGGCACGATGGCCTGGCTGCCGAACACCGCCGCGGTGTAGGTCTTGCGACACAGTGCGCGCAGGTCGTCGGCCGGGATGTCGTCGATGTAGAGCGACAGGATCTCGAATGCCAGGTCGGCGTAGTCCAACCCACGCCAACGGGCCAGCGTCGCCGCGTCGATACGCGGGTAGGCGGTGGGCAGGTAAAGCCCGCCGTCAGGGGCCAGGCCCTCCAGCAGAATGTCGCAAAAACGGCGCTCGGCGCTGTCGCCACGCGTACTGACGTATCGCATGTGCGCCTCAGCGGTCAAGCGGCCGCAGCGGGACTGGCTCTGCCAGGCCGCCAGCGGGCCTTGCGGGCCGCATGGCCGCGAGACGCGGCCATTCCTCGCCCCGTCCAAGCCGACGTAGGTCGGCTTGGAGCCGCGGGCCTCGGCCCCCTTGAGGGGGAGCGGCGAAGCCCCTGCGGGGGTGGGTAAAGGTCACGCGAGTTCTTCCTTGCGGATGCTGACGATGGGTGCCAGCACCGTAGGCAAAGCCTGCACCTGCGCCAGCGCCGCGCGCATCCGGCCTTCGATCGTGTCATGGCTGAGGATCACCAGGTCGGTCTGGCGTTCGCCTTCAGCCGACTCGCGCTGCAGAACAGCATCGATCGAGATCCCGTTGTCGGCAAGGATGGTCGTGATGCGCGACAGCACGCCGGCCTCGTCGGCCACCACCAGACGCAGGTAGAAGGCGGTCACCACCGCGTCGATGCCGAGCATCGGCGTGTCGGCCATGGCGTCGGGTTGGAAGGCCAGGTGCGGCACCCGGTGATCGGGGTCGGCCGTGGCCAGGCGCGTGATGTCGACCAGGTCCGCCACCACCGCACTGGCGGTGGGCTCGGCGCCCGCCCCTTTGCCGTAGTACAGCGTCGTTCCGACGGCGTCACCCTGCACCATCACGGCGTTCATCGCGCCTTCGACGTTGGCGATCAGGCGCTTGGCTGGCACCAGGGTCGGGTGCACGCGCAGCTCGATGCCTCCGGCCCCGCCAAGGCCGCCGGCTGATCCTTCGCGGCGCTTGGTGATGCCCAGCAACTTGATGCGGTACCCGAGCTGCTCAGCGTAACGAATGTCCGTGGCTTGCAGCTGGGTGATGCCTTCGACATGCGACTTGGCGAACTGCATCGGCACGCCAAAGGCGATGGCGCTCATGATGGAGATCTTGTGCGCGGCGTCGACGCCCTCGATGTCGAAGGTCGGGTCCGACTCGGCATAGCCCAGGCGCTGCGCCTCCTTGAGCACCTCGGCAAAGTCCAGGCCCTTGGCGCGCATCTCCGACAGGATGAAGTTGGTGGTGCCGTTGATGATGCCGGCGACCCACTCGATGCGGTTGGCGGTCAGGCCCTCGCGCAAGGACTTGATGATGGGGATGCCGCCGGCCACCGCCGCCTCGAAGGCGACCATCACGCCACGGGCGTGCGCCGCCGCAAAGATCTCATTGCCATGCACCGCCAGCAGGGCCTTGTTGGCGGTGACAACGTGCTTGCCCTGGGCAATCGCCTCGAGCACCAGGGTGCGGGCGATGCCGGTGCCGCCGATCAGCTCGACCACGATCTCGATGGCCGGGTTGGCGATCACCGCACGCGCATCGGCCACGACTTCGACGCCCGGGCCCACGATGGCCGTCGCGCGCGCGGTGTCGAGGTCGGCGACCATCGCGATCTCGATGCCGCGGCCGGCGCGGCGTCGGATCTCGGCCTGGTTGCGCGTCAGAACGGTAAAGGTGCCGGCACCGACCGTGCCGATGCCGAGCAGGCCGATCTGGATGGGTTTCATGCGGCGTGGCGCTTTCGGTAGTGGGACAGGAATCGCTCGATGCGGCCGATGGCCTCGGTCAGATCGTCGACATTGGGCAGGAAGACGACGCGGAAGTGATCGTGCGCGATCCAGTTGAAGCCCGTGCCCTGCACCACAAGCACCTTCTCTTCGGCCAGCAACTCGTAGGCGAACTGCTGGTCGTCGGCGATAGGGTAGACCTTGGGATCGAGCCGCGGAAACATGTACAGCGCCGCCTTGGGCTTGACGACACTGACGCCCGGGATGCGGTTGAGCAGTTCATAGGCCAGATCGCGCTGGCGGCACAGACGACCCGTCGGCGCCACCAGGTCGCGGATGCTCTGGTAGCCACCCAAGGCGGTCTGGATGGCCAACTGCCCCGGTGTGTTGGCGCACAGGCGCAGGCTGGCCAGCATGTTCAGGCCTTCGATGTAATCCTTGGCGTGGCGCTTCTCGCCCGACACCACCATCCAGCCGGCACGGTAGCCGCAGGAGCGGTAGTTCTTGCTCAGGCCGTTGAAGGTGACGAACAGCACGTCATCGGCCATGCTGGCCATGCTGGTGTGCGTCGCCCCGTCGTAGAGCGTCTTGTCGTAGATTTCGTCGGCGAACACCACCAGCTGGTGCTGGCGCGCCAGTTCGATGATCTCCAACAACACGGCGTCGGGGTATAGCGCACCGGTCGGGTTGTTCGGGTTGCAGACGATGATGCCGCGCGTGCGCGGCGTGATCTTCTTGCGAATGTCGGCCACATCGGGCATCCAGCCCGCCTGCTCGTCGCAGATGTAATGCACCGGCACCCCACCGCTCAAGCCCACCACCGCGGTGTAGAGCGGGAAGTCAGGGGTCGGGATCAACATCTCGTCGCCGTCGTTGAGCAGCGCGGCCATGCTCATCTGGATCAATTCCGACGCGCCATTGCCCAGGTAGACATCGTCGACCGTGACACCGAGGACGCGCTTTTCCTGGGTGTAGTGCACGACGGCCTTGCGCGGCGCGAACAAGCCCTTGCTGTCGGTGTAGCCCGCCGCGTGCGGCAGGTTGCGGATCATGTCCTGCACGATCTCGTCGGGCGGCTCCAGACCGAAGGCAGCCACGTTGCCGATGTTGAGCTTGATGATCTTGTGGCCTTCCTCCTCCATCTGCCGCGCCTTGTCCAGCACGGGCCCGCGGATGTCGTAGGCCACGTTGGCCAACTTGGCGGATTTGGTGATCGGTTTCAAGGCGCTCGCTCGCTGCAAACAGGAACTTAGAATTATCCACGCATGAAGTTCCAGCCCGACAACCTGCCCGGCACCAACACCGTCTCGCGCCACGAAGCGGGCGCGGTTTGGATCAACGGCGTTCGCTGGAGTGAAAGCGTGCTGGTGCCCTGGCGCGGCGAGCCGCGGCCTTGGTCGCTGTCCAGCCTGGCCGCATTGACCCCGGGCCACTTCCAAGCGGTGCAGGGCCTGGCGCCCGAGTTGGTGATCTTCGGCAGCGGTCCGCGCCTGCAGTTCGTCCCGGCGGGCCTGTACCGCGGCCTGATCGAGGCCCGTATTGGTATCGAAACCATGGACACGGCGGCCGCCTGCCGCACCTACAACGTCCTGGCCAGTGAAGGACGCTCGGTGGTCGCTGCGCTGTTGGTGCAGGCGCCGGCCTGAGGGCAAGCGGCGTGCCAGGGCCCGTATAATCGCGGGCTGCGTCCTTTGTTCAAGGCCGCCACCGCAACCCGACGCCCTCTATGACGCCAGCACTCAACAAAGCCCTGCCGGAATTTGAAGCGCTCGCCACCAGCGGCGTGAAGATCTCGCCTGAAACCTTCCAGCGCCAGGCTGTGGTGCTCTATTTCTACCCCAAGGACAACACCCCCGGTTGCACCACAGAAGCGATGCAGTTCCGCGACCGCCACAAGGATTTCGTCAAGGCCGGTGCTTTGGTGCTGGGTGTCTCGCGCGACAACATGGCCTCGCACGAGAAGTTCAAGGCCAACCTCGAATTACCCTTCGAGTTGATCGCTGACACCGAAGAGAAGCTTTGTCACATGTTCGGCGTGGTCAAGAACAAGATCATGTATGGCAAGAAGGTCAAAGGAATCGAGCGCAGCACCTTCCTGATCGACGCCGAAGGCGTCCTTCGCGCCGAATGGCGCGGCATCAAGGTCGCAGGGCACGTGGACGAAGTTCTGAAAGCCGTCAAGCTGCTCAAGAAAGCCGCCTGAGCGAGGCGCCGTCCACCCGCATAATGCGGTCATGCCCGTGAGACGAGACGCGACGCGCCACCGATGAAAGCCGCACAGGCGACCGTGCGGCTTTTTTGTTTTTGACCTGAAGCCATCCAGCCCCAACTCCGCAATGCCCCTGCCCAAGCCCCCCGCACGCAAAGCCGCCCTCCTCGCCCCTGACGACTTCGAAGCCCAGGCTGCCCCCAAAAGCGCTCCCCGCTCCCCCCGCGCCGCAACGCGCAACGAGCCGGCCCCTGTCGCGCTGGACTTGTTCGACAGCGAAGCAAGTCACGTCGCCGCCCCGCCCTTGCCCCTGCCGCGTGCCAGCGCGCCGCTGCGCGCCCCGGCGGCCCAGGTCCGGCCGCGCAAGACGCGCGGCAGCGGCCCGGCCAAGCTCTTCGTGCTCGACACCAACGTGCTGATGCACGACCCGTCCTGCCTGTTCCGCTTCGACGAGCACGACATCTACTTGCCGATGATCACGCTCGAAGAACTCGACGGCCACAAGAAGGGCATGAGCGAGGTCTCGCGCAACGTGCGCCAGGTCAGCCGCGACCTCGACGTGCTGGCCGCGGACGGGTTGAGTGACCCCAAGGAAGGCATTCCGCTGGCCAAGACAGGCCACCGCGAAGCCGCTGGAAAGCTGTACTTCCAGACCACCCTGCTCGACGTCAAACTGCCCGCCGGCCTGCCGCAGGGCAAGGCCGACAATCAGATCCTGGGCGTGGTGATGAGCCTGCGCGAGCAGCTGCCCGGCCGCGACGTGGTGCTGGTGTCCAAGGACATCAACATGCGCATCAAGGCGCGTGCCCTGGGCTTGCCGGCGGAGGACTACTTCAACGACAAGACGCTGGAAGACGGCGACCTGCTCTACACCGGTGTGCTGGCCCTGCCGGCCGACTTCTGGGAACGCCATGGCAAGACGATGGAGAGCTGGCAGCAGGGCGGCCTGACTTTCTACCGCATCGCCGGGCCCATGGTGCCGCTGCTGATGGTCAACCAGTTCGTCTACCTGGAGACGCCTGGCGCCGCGCCGCTCTACGCCCGCGTCACCGAGATCACCGGCAAGACCGCGGTGCTGAAGACGCTGAAGGAATACACCCACCAGAAGAACGCAGTGTGGGGCGTGACGGCGCGCAACCGCGAGCAGAACTTTGCCCTGAACCTGCTGATGGACCCGGAGTGCGACTTCATCACGCTCACGGGCACCGCCGGCACCGGCAAGACCCTGATGACCCTGGCCGCAGGCCTGGCCCAGGTGATGGACGACCGCCGCTACAGCGAGATCATCGTCACCCGCGTCACCGTGCCGGTCGGCGAAGACATCGGTTTCCTGCCCGGCACTGAAGAAGAGAAGATGGGCCCGTGGATGGGCGCGCTGGACGACAACCTCGAGGTGCTGTCACGCAGCGACTCGAGCGCCGGCGAGTGGGGCCGCGCCGCCACCAATGACCTGGTGCGCAGCAAGATCAAGATCAAGAGCCTGAACTTCATGCGCGGCCGCACCTTCCTGAACAAGTACCTGATCATCGACGAGGCGCAGAACCTGACGCCCAAGCAGATGAAGACCCTGATCACGCGCGCCGGGCCCGGCACCAAGATCGTCTGCCTGGGCAACCTGGCGCAGATCGACACGCCCTACCTGACCGAAGGCAGCTCGGGTCTGACCTACGCGGTGGACCGCTTCAAGGGCTGGCCACACGGCGGCCATGTGACGCTGGCGCGCGGCGAACGGTCGCGGTTGGCGGACTTCGCTTCAGAGGTGCTGTAGGGCGCCCGCCTGCTGCGGCCTGCGGCGCAGCAGCGCCCACGGGGTCACGGACGCCGCGATGGCCAGACCGCAGCCAGCCTGTTACCGGGCTGCGGCGATGGCCTTCTTCGGATGCATCAGGTTGCGCCGGCCGTCAGCGGTGCGCTCGCCGGTGCTGACGATGATGTCGATCAGCTGTCCTGGCGAGAGCTTGGGGTTCACTGCCAGCAGCTTGGCAGCCAGCCCCGCCACCTGCGGCGAAGCCATCGACGTGCCTGACAACGCAACACGCTGGCCGCCGGGCAGGTAGCTCTCGACTTGGTAGCCATTGGCATGCACCTTCACGGTCGGCCCGTAGCTGGTGAAGCCGGCCTCGTCGCCCGCCAGATCGACAGCCCCGACCGTCAACAGGTTCGGCAAAACGATCGACGCGGGAATGTCCTCGACGAAGGTGGCATCGTCGCCACTATTGCCGGCTGCCGTGACGAACAGGATCCCGGGCGCACTGGCAAATGCCTTGGTCAGCGCCTCGCGTCCGATGTCGTAGTACTCCCGCGCCAGGGCCTTACGCGCCTCGGGCGTCTTGCCGATGCCGCATTGCTCCAGCTGGCTCTCGATGCCCTTGACGTCGCCACCCCAGCTCATGTTGACCACGCGCGCGCCGTGGCGCTTGAAGAAGTCGACCGTCGCCTGGGCGGCGCGCGCATCGCGCAACGTGATTTCGCGACTTGGGCAAGGGTCTGGCTTCAAGGTGTGCTGAAACTCTATGCGTCCCACGATCAGGCGGGCCTGTGGGTTGCCGGCCAGCGCGATACCCGCCACGTGGGTTCCATGCTCGTAATTACCGGCCAGGCCAATCTCTTCGATGGCCTCCTTGTACTTGTCGGCGGGCAGGGTCGACAGGAAGGCCTTCACCTCGCTGGCTTCGGCGCTGTCGATGTTGGACTGCAGGTCCGAGAAGCCCTTGGTCCGTGAAGCCATCTGCGGCAGCTTGCTCCGCAGCGCCTTGGGAATCGGCATCAACTCACCGCGGGCCGGTCGGCTGTACTTGTCGAATGCGATCACCTGCGGCGCACCAGACTTCTGGCGCAACACCTGCGCGCCGAACAGAGAGGTGTCGACGCCGCTGTCCCACACCGCGACACGCACCGTGGCCTTACCTTCCCCTGGCCCCAACGTAACATCGCGGGCGGCCCAGATATCGGCCTTGGCCACCTGGTTGGTCGCCAGGTAACGGCTGAAGTTGTCGACAAAGGTCTGTTTCAAAGGCAGTTGCGCAAGCAAGCGAAAGCGCGCGCCGACCAGGCCAGGGGCATAGTCGGAACTCAGCACACCTCCCTTGTCCACGATGGGCTGCATCACCTCGCGCACGTTGCCCAGGATGAGCGCCTCGCCGATCAACTCGGCCCCCATCTTGATCTCACGCACGTCATTGGCGATCACCGCGAACGGCATACCGCCGAGTTCGAGTGCGATCGCCTCGGACACCGCCTTGCGGTATCCATCACTGTTCAATGGGTGCGACTTCGCCGCCATCGCCATGGCCCGCAAGCGCAGCCCAGACAACAGCTTGTCGGCCGGCTTGTCCTCGAGTGCCCGCGCCTGGTCGAGGCGGGCGAGCGCGCGGTCGTACTGTGCGTCGAGAAAGTCCAGGATTGCAATTTGCGTGACCAGGCCGCGCAGCGTGGCGCGATCCGGAATGTCATAGCCCGCCAGCACCGATTCGGTATCGCGCCGGATGGCAGAGGCCAGTGGCGCAAACCTGTCAGCCTGGCGAACGACATCTTCGAGCTTGCCATCGATCTTGTAGCTGAAGCGCGGCAGATCGGCCGCCTTCTCGATTCGTGGCTTGGGCGCGGGTACCTGCGCGAAGGCAGACAGGGCCAGCGTCAGGCAGGCGGCCAGCGCCACGGTGAATCGTCGCATCGTATTCATCGCTTCAAGTCCTCGAAGAATGCCTGTGTGTTTGAGTCGCGCCCCAGGAACCGACGCACGAAGGTCTGAGGCGGCAACTCCCCGCCGCTGGCCAGCACGGTGTCGCGGTAGCGTCGGCCGACCGCCGGATCCAGTTTGTCAGCACCGAAGGCCGTCCGCATGTCGGCGGCCACCACCTCGCTCCAGAGGTAGCCGTAGTAGCCTGCCGCATAGTTGGTCGCGACATGGCTGAATCCAGCCGGGAACATCGTGCCGCTGACATAGCCGAGCGTCGTCTCGCCCTGCAGGCGGGCCCACAGCGCCATCGGATCGGGAGCGTCAGCGTCGTAAAGAGCCAGGTCGTAGCTGGCCTGCAGACGCTGCGTGGCGTACTGCATGCCTTTGCCATAGCGCTCGGCCACCTTGGCCTGGGCCAGCAACTCGTCTGGCACCGGTTTGCAGGTCGGGCAGACCTCGCGCATCAGGGCCAGCACCTTGGGGTCGTAGACCCACTCCTCGAGCATCTGCGACGGCGCCTCGACGAAATCCCATACCTCGCGGCCGGCGCTGTAGCGCGTGATGGCCAGGTTGTTGTGCAAGGCGTGGCCGAATTCGTGCAGCAGCGTCTCCAGTTCATCAAGGCTCAAGCCTTTGCGGTCGAAATTGACCAGCATCACGGCCTGCGGCGCACGTTTGAGTCGCGTGGCCGACGTGCGTGGCGACCACACCGCCGCGTGGCCATACTTGCCCTCGCGCGGGTAGGCATCGATGTACAAAGCCGCGAGCGCCTTGCCGGTCTTGACATCGATGGCGCGAAAAGCCATCGCATCGGGATGCCAGAGCGTCACACCAAGCACGCGTTCGTAGCGCACGCCCATCATCTTCTCCGCGACGCGCATCACAAAGGCGAGACTCTCCTGCGGCGGGAAGTAGGCGCGGAAGGCGTCCTGGTCGACGCTGTAACGCGCACGCTTGATCCGCTCGGTATAAAAGGCCACGTCCCAGCGCTGCAAGTTCACGTCGGGCTGGCTGAGCTCCCGCGCTTTGGCCTGGCGCAACTCCTCAAGCTCCTGCGTCTCGCGCTCGAGCACGGCCACGCGAACTTCCTCGAGAAAGCGCGTGGCGGTGGCGGTGTTGCGCACCATGCGCCGGCGCAACGTGAACTCGGCGTAACTCTTGAAGCCGAACAATTGTGCGAACTCTTTCCGCAACTGGCCCAACTCCCCCAGCAACTTCAGATTGTCGGGACCGCCTTGGTTCTGACGCGCACGCCACATGCGCTCGCGCGCCGCTGGGCTGACCGCGCTTTGCATGACGGGCACAAAGATCGGCGTGGCCAGCCCCAGCAGCACGCGGCCCTGGCTGTCACGCGGCGCCTGCCCCCACACGCCCTCAGGCACGCCGCTCAACTCTTCGATCGTGAAGGCGAGCTGGGTGTTCTCGTCGCGGATGTTCTTGTCGAATTGCTGGCCCAGATCGGTGATGCGGTCGCTGATCTGCTTGGCACGGGCGCGCTGCGGCTTGGGCAGGCTGACGCCCGCATCCTCGAAACCCTCGATCGTGGTTTGCAGCACATGGCGATCGATCTCATCGCGTCCCGACGAGCCCCTGGCAGCCCGGTACAGTGCCTCGTTCTGGCTCAGCGACGAGTAGAAGTCTTGCCAGCGCAGTTCGCAAGCCTCGCTGGCGTCGCGCACCGCCTTGTCCGGATGCACGTTGGCGAGAAAGCTGATCGGGCTGGACATGTCCTCCAGCCGGGCGTTGAGATCGTCGTAGGCTGCGAGCCAGTGCGGGCCGCCGCGCACGCGCACCAATCGCTTGAGGGCCGTGCCAGCGCGGCGAAGGTCCCGCGTGCAGCTGACTTCGAGCGCAGCTGGTGTGTCGAAGTGCGGAAAGGCGGGGCCAGGAATCGAGGTCGGGCTCGCCGCAAGACCGCTTGTGGAAGCCAAGGCGAGCGACCACAGGGCGATGCGAATCTGCATGGGGCCTGGGGTTCGTGGAAAGACGGTCATTGTGCCTGCCACTGGCGGCAGCGACGGCCCCAGCTGCGACAGACTGGGGGTTCACGGGGGCGAGTGACGCCTCAGCCGACCGCGACCAACGCCTTGATCTGCTGCAATGCCGTCGGGTCCTCGATCGTCGTCAGATCGCCTGGATCGCGCCCCTCGCACACTGCCTGGATGGCGCGTCGCAGCAGCTTGCCCGAGCGCGTCTTCGGCAGCGTGCCGACAAAGCGCACCCGCGCTGGCCGGGCCAGGGCGCCGAGCTGGTCGGCGACGACCTTCATCATCTCGCCCTCGAGCTTGAGCGCGTCGGCCTCGGTGGCGGCGCGCGATGCATCCTTGAGCACCACGAAGGCCATCGCCACCTGGCCCTTGAGGGCGTCGGCAACGCCGACCACGGCGACCTCGGCCACGTTCGCATGGCTCGACAGGCTCTCTTCGATCTCGCGCGTGCCCAGGCGGTGGCCGGCGACGTTGATGACGTCGTCGGTGCGGCCGAGGATGAAGAAGTAGCCGTCTTCGTCGCGGATGCCCCAGTCAAAGGTGTTGTAAACCTGCCTGCCGGGAATGCTGTCCCAGTAGGTCTTGACGAAGCGCGCGTCGTCGCGCCACACGGTCTGCATGCAGCCGGGTGGCAGGGGCCCTTCGATCACCACCACGCCCTTTTGCCCGGCGCCCTTGAGCTCTGCGCCGGTGGCTTCGTCGAGCAGCTTGACGTTGTAGCCATAGACCGCCTTGCCAGGCGAGCCGAACTTGCTGTTGGCCTTCTCGATGCCGTTGCACAGGCTCAGGATGGGCCAGCCGGTTTCGGTCTGCCAGTAGTTGTCGATAATGGGCTTGCCCAGGGCATCGGCGATCCAGCGGCCGGTGGGCTCGTCGAGCGGCTCGCCGGCCAGGAAGAGCGCACGCAGGGAGCTCAGGTCGTGCTTCTTCAGTGCGTCGGGGTCCTGCTTCTTCAGCACCCGCACCGCGGTGGGCGCGCTGAACATCGCGGTCACCTTGTATTTCTCGACCAGGCTCCACCAAATGGCCGCATCCGGCCGTGTCGGCAGGCCCTCGTACATGATGGTGGCCATGCCGGCGATCAGCGGGCCGTAGACGATGTAGCTGTGTCCCACCACCCAGCCGATGTCGCTGGTCGAGAAGTAGGTCTCGCCCGGCTGGCCGAGGAAGATGTGCTTCATGCTCGCGGCCAGGGCCACGGCGTAGCCGCCGGTGTCGCGCTGAACGCCCTTGGGCTTGCCGGTCGTGCCGCTGGTGTAGAGCGTGTAGCTCGGGTGCGTGGCCTCGAGCCACACGCAGGGCTCCTTGGCGTTGAGGTGCTGCTCGCGCAGGGCCGCGTAGTCGACGTCGCGGCCGGCCGTCATGGTCATCGGCGCCAGGCCGCGGTCGACCATCAACACCTTGGCGGGCTTGTGCGCGGCCAGGCGGATCGCCTCGTCGAGCAGGGCCTTGTACGGCACCACCTTGCCGCCGCGGCTGCCGGCGTCGGCACTGACGATGACCGTCGGCTCCGCATCGTCGATGCGGCTGGCCAGGCTGACGCTGGCAAAGCCACCGAAGACGACTGAATGGAGCGCGCCGATGCGCGTGCAGGCCAGCATCGCGAAGGCCGCCTCCGCGATCATCGGCATGTAGATCAGCACCCGATCACCCTGCTTGACGCCCAGCGCCAGCAGCATGGCTGCCATGCGCTCGACCTCGGCTTGCAACTGCGCAAAGGTGTAGACAATTTCCTGGTCGACCTCGGTCGAGACCCAGATGAGCGCGTTGCGATCGGGGTGCGTCGCGGCATGGCGATCCACCGCGTTGTGACACAGGTTGGTGGTGCCGCCGACGAACCAGCGCGAGAACGGCGGCTTGCTGTTGTCGCAAACCTGACTGAACGGCGTCTGCCAGTCGATCAGCTGGGCCTGCTCGGCCCAGAAAGCGTCGCGGTCTTCGAGCGAGCGGCGGTGGAAGTCGGCGTAGTTCATCGGGTTGGGCTCCAGCAGGCGAGGTCAGGTCAAGCGATGCGCACGACCACGCGGCCGCGCACGCGGCCCGCCATCAAGTCGTAGGCGCGCGGCAGTGCTGCATCGAGTTCAATCTCTTCCGTGATGCGCTCGAGCAAACCGGTATCGAGATCGCGGGCCAGCCGCTGCCAAGCCAATTCCCGCTGGGCCAGAGGCGCCATCACGCTGTCGATGCCGGCCAGGGTCACTCCGCGCAGGATGAAAGGCATCACGCTGCCCGGCAGGTCGGCCCCTTGGGCCAGGCCGCAGGCGGCGACCACGCCGCCGTAGCGGGTCTGTGCCAGCGCGTTGACCAAGGTGTGGCTGCCAACCGCGTCGACCACCGCGGCCCAGCGTTCCTTCTGCATCGGTTTGCCGGGCACGGAGAGCGTGGCACGGTCGATCACTTCGGCGGCGCCGAGCGCCTTGAGGTAATCGGCTTCATCCGCCTTGCCAGTGGCGGCCACGACGCGATGGCCCAGCCGCGCCAGCAGCGCCACGGCGACGCTGCCGACGCCGCCCGTGGCACCCGTCACCAGCACATCCCCTGCGCTCGCGGAGTTGGCCACTACGCCGTGCCGCTCCAGCGCCATGACGCAGAGCATGGCGGTGTAGCCCGCCGTGCCGATGGCCATGGCCTGACGCGCAGTGAAGGCGCTGGGCAGGCGCACCAGGCCGTCGCCCGCCAACACGGCGCGCTCGGCCAGACAGCCCCAGCGGGTTTCGCCGACACCCCAGCCGTTGTGCACCACGCGGTCGCCCGCCTGCCACTTCGGGTGGCGGCTCTCGACCACGGTGCCGGCGCCGTCGATGCCGGGCACCATCGGCCAGACCCGCACCACCGCGCCCTTGTCGGTCAGGGCCAGGCCGTCCTTGTAGTTCAGCGTCGAGTAATCGACAGCGACCAACACGCCGCCT
>JANNFB010000237.1:0-2788 GCA_031379365.1 Burkholderiales bacterium | reverse complement strand
CGGTGGCGCCGCCGGGCGCCAGGACACGCTGTCGAACGGGTTGGCCTGGGGCTGCGGCGCACGGGCGCTGGGCTCCTTCGCCGCCAGGGCTTGCTGGCGCGCGTCGAGACGGTCGGTGCGCAGACGCAGCTCGGTCTTGTCGTTGGCAACCACCGCAGTGCGCGCACCGCCCTCGGCCGCGCGCGCGCCTGCCCGGGCCACCGGCGCGACGATGTCGTCGCTGGCCGCGGCCAGGGACAGCACGCGCTCGCCGATCAGCACGCTGCCGACCACCACGATCAGGATCGCGATGCGCTTGCGTGCGGGCGACAGGGCAGCCATGGGCTCAGCCACCCCGCTTGACGAAGAGCACGAAGCGCAGCTGGCCGTCGAGCGCGGCGGCCTTCACTTCGCTGCGCCGCAAATTCACTTCTTCCAGCGCCAGGCCAGGCAGCTCGCGCATGGCCTCGCGCACGAAGCCGCGCAGGGCGCGGTAATCGCTCTTCACCGGCAGCACGATGAGGTAGCGCAGCAGCGGCTCGCCGGCCTCGTTGGCAAAGCGAAACTCGGCCTGCTCGATCTGCACGCCCTGGCGCCGCGCAGCAGCATGCAGCTTGGCCAGGGCCGGTGTGATGCCCTTGGCCTCGGGGAAGCGGGCCTGAAACTGCAGCAACTGCTGGGCGGGCGAGGTGTCGATGGCCGCTGCATCGCGCCGCTGGGTGCTGCGCTGCTCGAGCCGCTGGTTCTCGGCGGCCAGCCGCTCGGCGTCGGCCTGCAAAGGTGCGCTGACGCCCAGCCATGCCGCGGCGCACAGCCCTAGCAAGGCAAGCGCCACCCAGCCCGGCAAGCCCATGTCGCGCAGCACTTGCTGCGCTTGCCAGCGCAGGCGCTTCATGGCTGGGCGGCCCAGGTGGCGGCCAGGGTGAACGAAACCACGCTGGCGCCGTCGCGCTGCACCGCGTTGTGACCCAGCAGGTGGACCTGACTCAGGGCCGGCTGGGCGGCAGCGCGGTCGACATAGGCCAGCAGGTCGGCCAGGTTGCGCGCCTCGCCGCTGACACGCAGGCTGCGATCACGCGCTGTCGGCGCCAGTGACAGCAGGCCCAGGCCGCGCACATCGGCGGCCTCGACCGCAGCGAACAGCGTCTCCCAAGGGATCGTCAGCTGGTCGATGATGAGGTTGGCGCGGCGCAGATCGGCCAGCAGTTGCGCGTCAGGGGCAGCGCCGTTGCGCCGCAACTCGGTGGCGCGCAGCGATTGGCTCAGGCCGTCGTGGCGGGCCTGCACCGCCGCATGCAGGCGTTCGATGCGGGCGTGGCGGTCGGCCACAGCAGCCCCCGCGGCCACGGCCGCCAGCAGCAACCCCCAGCCGAGCCAGCGCCAGCGGCTGGGCGCGGCTTGGCGAAAATCGAGCTGCAGCGGCGCCGCACTCATGCCGCCGCCCCTTCCGGCTGGGCTGCACGCACGCGCGGGGCCAGGGGCAGCGATGTGATGGACCAGTGCGCCGTGAAGGCGGGCGGTCGATCAACGGCCACTCCGGCCAGCGCCGCAGTGGCGCTGCGGGCGACGAAGACAGAGCAGCGCTCGCCCTCGAGGCCGAGGGCGAACCACTCGCGGTCGAGCAGACCGGCCAGGCCGGCCGCCGGCACTGGCAGGCGCTTGACCTGTATCGGCGCGCCGGGCGCCATCAGCAGCAAGGTGACCGCACGGCGCTCGACCAGTACGAACCAGAACAGGCCGCGCGCCAGGCTGTGGCGAACATGGTTGAAGGCGTGCATCAAGGCGGGCTGAACGCTCACCAGAACCAGGCCGCGCGCACGCGCCGCGGCCTCCAGCCCGTCGAGCAACGGCGTCTCGATGGCGCAGGCCAGGCTGGCGGCGCCAAAGGCGGCACGCTGCTGGCACACCGTCCAGCCGCGTGCCACCTCGCCGTAGGTCTCGAAGTAGGTTTGCTCGGCGAGGCGCTGGCGCTGCGCGGGCGTCGATAACTCGTCGATCCAGGGCACGACGGCATAGCGCACCGCCTCACCGCCGATGACACAGCGCAGGCGCGTCGACTTGCGCGGCGCATGGGCCACCAACTGGCGCTCGAAGTCGGTCAACAGATCGGCACCCCGCGACGCGCCGGCAGACGCACCGTCGCCGAGATGCAGCTCAATGGTTTCAGGCAGCCAGCGTGACACGGTTGATCTCCTCCAAAGTGGTTTGGCCTTCCAAGAACAGCTCGACGGCCGCGTCGCGCAACAGGCGCGTGCCATTGCGCCGCGCGGCCTCCTTGATCTGCCGAACCGGCGCACGGGCCACGATGAGCTCGCGCAAGGTGTCGTCGAGCAGCAGCAACTCGCCGACGGCGCGCCGACCTTTGAAGCCGGTGCCGCGGCACTTGCCACAGCCGTGGCCGGCACGCAAGACACGGCCCGCCGTGCGCGCGGGCTCGATCAAGGCTTCTTGCAGCGCAGCGGGATCGAGCGTGACCGGCACGCTGCAATGCAGGCAGTTCAGGCGCACCAGGCGCTGCGCCAGCACGCCGGTGAGGGCCGAGACGAAGCTGTACGGGTCGACATCCATGTGCGTGAAACGGCCGATGACGTCGAAGACGTTGTTGGCGTGCACGCTGGACAACACCAGGTGGCCCGTGAGGGCCGCCTGGATGGCGATCTGCGCGGTCTCGGCGTCGCGGATCTCGCCGACCATGATGCGGTCGGGGTCGTGGCGCAGGATGGAGCGCAGGCCGCGGGCGAAGGTCAGGCCCTTCTTCTCGTTGACGGGGATCTGCAGCACGCCGGCGAGCTGGTACTCGACCGGGTCT
>JANNFB010000225.1:0-7736 GCA_031379365.1 Burkholderiales bacterium | reverse complement strand
CAGCCGCAAAGGCCGTGCGCGGCGTTTCAAAAACTCGCCGGGGCCCAACCCCCGCTGCGGTTTTCGCCATGCGCACGGCCTTTGTGGTTGCAACGCATCTGTCGTCCATAGTGTGAACAGGCCCTAGGTCGCAGGCTGCTTACGTCTTGTCGCAGTCATCCGGTAGACCGTGCTAACTTGGCAAACGACGCTCCTAGGGGAGCGTCGACACCAAAAAAACACGGTCAGGGAGACCTTGATGAACGACTACGCGGCCGACATCCGCAACTACACCACGACCAGTGTCAATGATGCGGCCATCGCCGCCATCGTTCGCTACTGCGGCATTGCACTGCGCAACACCGACTCGGCACTCGTGTCAGGCAGCGACCCCCGGGAGCTGGGCACCGTGCGTCAAGGGTTTGCTGCCAAGAAACTCGGGCTTGATCCGCAAGCCGCAGACGCTGGCATCGCAGTCGTCCTGAACCGCATGAAGGGCGCGCCGCGCAAGAGCCGCGTGACCTTCTACTATCTGCTGGCCGAAGCGACTGGAACACTCGAGAAGCTGCGCTGACGTCTGCGGGCCACCGGCCGCCACGGAACGCGGGGCTCCGACCCCATCTCGAGCAAAGAAGCGCCCCGCTGTGCGGGGCGCTGACTTGACGGCGCGCTGCCGAGGCTTACTTCTTTGGCGCAGAGGCAGCGGCGGCCATCGGCTTGGCGTCGGCCTTCGACACAGGTGCAGCCGCCGCCATGGGTGCCGCAGGTTTGGCCGCCGGCTTGTCTTCCTTCTTCGGGGCCGGGGCGGCAGCCGCGCCCTTGAACGATGCGCCAGCGACGGTCAGGCCTGCCGCTGAAAACTTCGCGGCATTGCCCTCGCCCACGCCCTTGACCCGGTCAACCAAGTCAGTCCAGTCCTTGAACGGGCCTTTCTTGCGCTCATCGAGGATCTTGCCGGAGATACCAGGACCAATGCCCTTGACGGCCTCCAGTTCGGCCTGGGTCGCCTTGTTGACATCGACTGCGGCAAACGCGGCCGCCGCAAACAGCGCCATCACGAGGGCCAGAAGGTGCTTGAGCATGGGAGCTTCCTATGTTGTGGATGGGTGCGGCATCCAAAGGGATGGCCGCACCAATCTAACGAGCAGGCATGGATCGCGTTGACAGGCGGCGCAGCCACTGCCAAGCGACGACACAGGCCAGGGCCAGCGCGCCGGCAAGCAGGCCCGCCACTGCGTCGGCCAGCATCGACGCCACAGCCAGCGACGCGCCTTGCAGACCGGTGGTGGCCCACGCCACTGTGTGGTGAAGAAACGGCAGCCCGTGGGTCAGGATGCCGCCACCGACAAGGAACATGGCCGCCGTGCCGGCCACCGACAGGGCTTTCATCAGCCAGGGCGCCGACGCCAGGATGGCACGCCCGAGGCCAGCGGCAGCCCCCGCGCGGCGCGACATCCACAAGCCCAGGTCATCGAGCTTGACGATGGCCGCCACCAGGCCATAAACGCCGACGGTCATCAACGCACCGATGCCGCACAGAACCAGCACCTGCGTCATGAAGGGCGCCTGGGCCACGGTGCCGAGAGTGATGGCAATGATTTCCGCCGACAGCACAAAGTCGGTTCGCACGGCGCCCTTGATCTTGTCGCGCTCGAGCGCTGCCATGTCGACATTGGGGTCGACCAGGGCCTGGGACAGGGCGGCACGGCGGTCCGCTTCCTCGGCCCGGTTCCCGAAGTGCTTGTGGGCCAGTTTCTCGAAACCCTCGAAGCAGAGGAAGAGCCCGCCGAGCACCAGCAAGGGCGTCACCGCCCAGGGCGCGAATGCGCTGATCGCGAGCGCGGCGGGCACCAGGATCGCCTTGTTCAGCAAGGACCCCTTGGCCACCGCCCAGACCACAGGCAGTTCCCGCTCAGCGCGCACGCCGGCCACCTGCTGGGCATTGAGTGCCAGGTCGTCGCCCAGCACGCCTGCCGTCTTTTGCGTGGCCACTTTGGTCAGGATCGCCACATCGTCCAACACGGTGGCGATGTCATCGATCAGGGCAAGCAGACTGCTGACGGCCATGGCGAGGGGGGGGATAGCGGGTGGCGCTGCAGCTTAGCAGTCGCCAGCGCGGCCGCGCCGACGCACCCGCCGGCGCGGCCGCCTTCGCGAGGTTTGCCAAGGATTGGGCATTTCGCGGGCCGGCGTGCCGGATCCGACTTGCCGCCGCTCCAGCCTGGCACTAGCCTCGCCGAAAAGCGATCAACAGTCTTTGTGCCGCGCCACGGCCGCTACCTGCCATGAACCTGCTCGACCCCACTGCCCTGGCCATGGTGGCCGCCTCTGCCCTGCTCTTGGCGGGTTTGTGGCTGCGCCGCCGCGCCATGACCCCGCGCCAAGTTGAGGCCGCCGACAATCTGGACACCGTCCAGGCGTGGCCGCCCCAGGCGGTGCGGGTGATGACCCTCGGCGAGCGTCAAGCGTACGAGATCCTGCGCCGCTCGCTGCCCGGCCACGTCGTGCTGGCCCAAGTCCCGCTGTCGCGGTTCATCAGCGTGCCGACACGCTTCCCGTACGCGCAATGGCTGCAACGCGCCGGCCGCCTCGGCGTCGACCTGTTGGTCTGCGACTTCAGCTCGCGTGCCGTCGCCGCGGTCGAGGTGCGCACCACCGACGAGTCGGCCCGCAGTGCCAAGCGACACCAGCGCCTGGTCGAGGTGCTGCGCGCCGCTGGCGTGACAGTGCATGAGTGGAACGAGGACAACCTGCCGACGGTTGCCGAGGCGCGTGCCCTGTTCTTCCCGAAAGCCAGCGCGGCCGCCGAGGAAGAGATCGCTGTCAGTACGGGCGGCCGCACGATGCTGCCGGTGGCCGAGATCCAGGAACTGCTGGCGGACGGCGACACCACTGACTACGGCCAGCTCGAGCCGGTGCCGTCGGCCTTCTTCGAAGACGAAGACCCGCGCCTGGCCCGCCGCGCCGCTTAACAGCCCGCGCTACACACATCCGCGGAACCTGCCGCGGTCTGCGATGATCCATGGAAGGTGCCGTCGGTGCTCGCCAGAACGCTGTAAGGTGTTCGTGCCGGTGCCGACAGACACGCATCGGCAAACTCTGCCCTTCCCAAGGAAAGTCCACATGACCCGTCGTCAATGGCTCGGCTTCTTGTCCAGCCTCGGCTTTGCATCAGCCGCCACCCGCGCCGCCCAGGCTGCGACCGCTGCCGCCGGCAAGCCGGAGCTCCCGCGCATCGAACCGCTGTTGCTCACGGACACCCAGTGGCGTCAGCGCCTGACCCCGGCGCAGTACCACGTGCTGCGCGAGGCAGGCACCGAGCGGGCCGGGACCAGCCCACTGAACGCCGAGAAGCGCAAAGGCACCTTCCAGTGCGCCGGCTGCGACCTGCCGCTGTTTTCCAGCAGCACCAAGTACGAGAGCGGCACCGGCTGGCCGAGCTTCTTCGACACCCTGCCCGGCGTGTTCAAGACCAAACGCGATTTCGTCATCGGCTACCCCCGCACCGAGTACAGCTGTGCGCGTTGCGGCGGCCACCATGGCCACGTCTTCAACGACGGCCCCAAGCCGACCGGCCTGCGCTACTGCAACAACGGCGTGGCCCTGAAATTTGTCCCGGAGGCTGCATGAAAACGCACTCGAATTGGGCACTGAGTGCGCTGATGGTGTTTGCCGTCGGCGTTGCGGCGGCAGTGTCGGTGGGCAGCCCGCGGGCCCAGGGCACGACAGTCACCGGCCCAGCCTCGGCCGGGCTGGCCAAGGCAACCTTTGCCGGCGGCTGCTTCTGGTGTGTCGAGTCCGACTTCGACAAGGTACCGGGCGTCGTCAGCACCACCTCCGGCTATATCGGCGGCAAGGTCGCGAACCCGACCTACGAGCAGGTTTCGTCCAAATCGACCGGTCACGCCGAAGCCGTGGAAATCGTCTACGACCCCAAGCGCGTCAGCTATGAGCAGTTGCTCGAGTACTTCTGGCGCACCATCGATCCGACCACCAAGGACCGGCAGTTCTGCGACGCCGGCTCACCCTACCGCACGGCCATCTTTGCCCTCGACGCGCAGCAACTCGCCGCGGCCAAGGCGTCGCTGGCAGCGCTCGAGAAGAGCAAACCTTTCAAGGAACCCGTGGTCACCGAGATCGCGCTGGGCGGCCCCTTCTATGCCGCCGAGGATTACCACCAGGACTATTACAAGAAGAATCCCGTGCGTTACAAGTACTACCGTACGTCTTGCGGCCGGGAGGCCCGACTCACGCAGCTCTGGGGCGGGCTGCCCGTGCCTCCAGGCCCCTCCAAGTAGGGCGCAGCAAAGGGCGTGAGGTCGCCCTACACTCGCGCCATGCAACGATCCTCCGAACTCGGCGTGGCAGTCGTTTTCGCTGCCTTGAGTGGTCCTGTGCTCGCAGCACCCGCTTCGGCGCCGCCCGCAGCAGCATTGTCCGGCGACCGCGGCACGGCAGTGGCCGCTTGCGAGCGCGCCGCCGTGGACACGTTGCGCACCACGCGCGGGGCGGCAGCCAATGCCAGCTTCTCGACACCACCGACCGTGGCGCCTGGCCCAGCTGACAGTGCCGAGTTGACATTGCGCGGCGGCGGCCAGTCACGCACAGCAAGTGGTATGCGGCCGTTCAGCTACAGCTGCACCTTCGACACGACAACCAAGGCGGTGGCCGGCCTCGTGCTGCGAGACAGCGCCGGCAGCGGGGCGGCCCCGGAGGCAGCACGCAACGTCGAACCGGATCTGACCCAGATTTCACCGGCGGCATGCGAGTCGGCCGCGGCCTCCAGCTTGAAGCGCCGCTGGCCTGGCGTGGCCAACATCCTGTTCAATGCCGACACCCGGCGACTCAGCCAGCAGGACGGCGGCAATGCCTCGCTGCGCGGCCAGGGCACTGCCGTCCCGGCGCTGCGCGAACCCACCACCCACTTCGCCTACGACTGCACCGTCGATCCGCGCAACGGGCGCATCGTCTCCGTGCGGATCGCCGACTGAGCTCCGCGCGGCACGGGGTCGCGTCAGGCCGACTCCGCGGGAATCTCAGTTCTTCGCCAGCACCTCGATGGTGCCCTTCATCGTCGGGTGCAGGCCGCAGATGTAGGCGATGTTGCCGGCAGCGTCGAATTTCATGGTCGCGCTCTGGCCTTTGAGCATCACGTCGCTGCGCTGGCTGCCACCGCCGGTGAGCGTGATCTGGTGCGGCGTGTCGTCGTTGTTGGTCCAGGTGACAGCCTGGCCGGCGCTGACCTTGATCGCGGTCGGACCGAAGCTGAAGCCAGCCACGGTCACGTCGGCCGGGCCGCTCTTGACCACGGTGGCCGCCTGGCTGGGGAACTTGCCTTGCAGCTTGGCAAGGTTGGTCAGGTAGTCGTCCTTGGCAAACGGCAAGTGGCACTGGTAGCAGGCCGTCAGGTTGGCCTTGTCGTTCGGAACCCCGGCGGGCGTGAAGGATTGGTAGACCCAGTCGCCATTGCGGATAGCGGCCGGAATGTCCTCGCCCCAGCCCCGCTTCTTCTGCTGCACGTTCACCGCGACCAGGTTGCCCTTGAGAAAGCGGCCATTGGCATCCTTCAGCGGCACACCGGCGGCATCGACTTGGGCCATATAAGCCGCCAGGATGAGCATGGCACCGTCGGGAATCGGCTTGCCGGCGCGAACCTGCTCGACGACCTCGGGGGTGGAGTAGAACTCACGGTACTGCTTGGTGTCCGGACGGTCGACGGTGGCGTACATCGTGCCCTTGGCCCAGTCGACCGGGAAAGCCACCTTGTTCGGCCCGGGGGCCACCAAGGCCGGCGCTTGCGCCAAGGCGCTCATGCCACCGGCCAATGCAACAACGCCTGCCCCGGCCATGGCCCGGGTGATGAATTTCGTGCGCATAGAGAAGCTCCTTGCAGTTGAGAGGCTACGCGGCCCTCTACGCAGCAATCCGCCGCCTAGATTCAGGCGACGTGCATTCACAGTGTCAGTCGGCTGCGAAGCAGTAGAACAGGCCGGCGCCGCCGGTGCGCACCAGCGCTTCCTGGCTGCAGCCGACCGTCGCGTGCGACGAGTTCCAGGACAGCGCCCAAGGGTCGGTCGACAGCCCCGTGCGGTCATGGTGGCCGATGATGGCAGCGCCCTCGCCGCTCTGGGTCCAGTTGCCGCAGGTGAAGTTGCCGGGACCGCCGAAAGAGGTGCCGTCCGGACGCGAGCCCGTGAGGATGTCGTGCTGGTTGGGCGTGTCGCCACGGCCCTTGACCATGCCGCCCTTTTCATCGAGTGCCGTGATCTTGGTGAGGTTGTTGCCGTTGTGCAGGTTGGCAACATCGCTGGCCACCTGAACGCCCTTGGCGTTGAACCAGGGTCCCTTGCCGATGCGATCGCGCGCATGCTGGGCTGGCACCGCCGGTGCGGGCGCCACGGCCGCGACCGCGGTGCTGCTCAGATAGGCACGCCAGGTCCGCCCGCCCGCGCCTGCAGTCGCTGCGAGCTTCTGGCAGTGGGCGTCAGCCCCGGCGACACCGCCCAGGTTGGCGCCATTGCCGCTGCCGGCACTGGTGACAAAGAAGCCCATCGGGCCGGTGGGTGGGGTGGTCGCACAGGAAGCGACCAAGGCCGCGGCAGCGACAGAAGACAAGGTGACAGTGAGAAGGCGGGCGGTTCGTTGCATGCTCTGGATCCTCCGGGTTGGGGTATCCAGCGTACGCGCCGAAGCGCCCTTCACTTCCTCAGGACTTACCCGGGCGGGCGCGGCCAATTCGCTTGGCAGGCGCTGCGCCCGTGTCTCTCGGCGGCAGGCCCGTGTGCTGCGTCAACAGGCGGCCCTTGACCGGCGCCCCCGGCGTCGAATTCTTGCGCCGCGCGCTCTGGTAGCTGCCGTCGGTGGCTGGCTGATAAGTCGGAATGAGCTGATGCTTGCCATTGCCGATCAGGTCGGCCCGGCCCAGGCTCTTCAGCGCTTCGCGCAGCAGCGGCCAGTTGTTGGCATCGTGATAGCGCAGGAAAGCCTTGTGCAGGCGGCGGCGTTTCTCGCCGCGCACGGTGTCGACCTTCTCGGCCTTGCCCGGGATGCGGCTGATGCCCTTGAGCGGGTTCAGGTCGGTGTGGTACATGGCCGTGGCGGTGGCCATCGGGCTCGGGTAGAAGGTCTGCACCTGGTCGGCCTTGAAGCCATTGCGCTTCAACCACAGCGCCAGGTTCATCATGTCTTCGTCGGTGGTGCCCGGGTGGGCCGCGATGAAGTAAGGAATCAGGTACTGCTTCTTGCCGGCCTCGGCGCTGTACTGTTCGAACAGCTGCTTGAAGCGGTCGTAGCTGCCGATGCCGGGCTTCATCATCTTGCTCAGCGGCCCGCCTTCGGTGTGCTCGGGCGCGATCTTCAGGTAGCCGCCGACGTGGTGGGTAACCAGCTCCTTGACGTACTCGGGGCTCTGAATCGCCAGGTCGTAGCGCAGGCCCGAGCTGATCAACACCTTCTTCACGCCGCGCAACTGGCGCGCACGGCGGTAGAGCTTGACGAGGGGGCCGTGGTCGGTGTTCAGGTTCGGGCAGATGCCGGGATAGACGCAGCTCGGCTTGCGGCACGCAGCCTCGATGGCTGTCGTCTTGCAGCCGATGCGCCACATGTTGGCGGTGGGGCCGCCCAGATCGCTGATCACGCCGGTGAAGCCCTTCACCTTGTCGCGGATGTCTTCGATCTCGCGAATGATGGAGTCTTCGCTGCGGCTCTGGATGATCCTTCCCTCGTGCTCGGTGATCGAGCAGAAGGTGCAGCCGCCG
>JANNFB010000312.1:0-5288 GCA_031379365.1 Burkholderiales bacterium | reverse complement strand
GAGGCCGAAGTCGAGGCCGTGGCCTCGAACCTGATCGAGGCCAACCTGACTGGCCACGACTCGCACGGCATCGGCATGCTGCCGCGCTATGCCGAGGCCTACCTGCAAGGCGGCCTCAAGCCCAACACCCACATCAGCGTCCTGCTCGATGGCGGCGCCCTGCTGCGCCTGGACGGCGGCGCGGGCTTCGGCCAGGTGGTGGGCCAGGAAGCCATGGCCTTGGGCATTTCGCGGGCGCGCGAACACGGCAGCTGCATCGTGGCCCTGGGCAATGCGCACCACCTGGGCCGCATCGGCGCCTGGGCCGAGCAGGCGGCGGCCGCGGGGCTGGTTTCGCTGCACTTCGTCAACGTCATCGCGCGCGGCATCGTGGCGCCCTTCGGCGGCGCCGACGCGCGCTTCGGCACCAACCCCTTCTGCGCCGGCGTGCCTTTCACGGGCCGGCCCCCGGTGATCCTGGACTTCGCCACCAGCGTGATCGCGCAGGGCAAGACGCGGGTTGCCATGAACAAGGGTGAGCTGGTGCCGCCCGACCACCTCATCGACGACCAGGGCCGCCCCACGCGCGAGCCGCGCTTCACCGTGGTGCCGCCCTTCGGCGCCTTGCTCACCTTCGGCGGCCACAAGGGCTACGGCCTGGCCACGATGTGCGAGTTGCTCGGCGGCGCCCTGGCCGCGGGCATGACGCAGCGCGACAACGACAGCACGCAGCGCCGCATCCTGAACGGCATGTTCAGCGTGCTCGTGGACCCTGCGGGTCTCGGCGACCGCGCCGCCTTCGAGGCCGAAGCGCTGGCCTACATCGACTGGGTCAAGGCATCGCCGCCGCGCGAGGGTTTCGATGCGGTGCAGTTTGCCGGCGAACCCGAGCGCGCATCGAAGGCGCGGCGCAGCGCCGCGGGTGTGCCCGTCGATGCGACAACGTGGCGGGAGATCCTCGACGCCGCGGCCAAGCTCGGCGTTGACCGCGCGTCCGTCAATGCCGCAGCGGGCGTGGCCTGACGCAGACAAGACTTGCTTGCAATTCGACACCGTCCGGACGCGGGTTTGTCATGCTGAAGGACTAGGCTGCGCTCCTGTCCACCGAACCTGAGGTTTCGCCATGGCATCGCTGCAATCCAATCTGCACGAACCCCGCCTCGCGCACACCGCCCCCGAACTCGCACCCTTGGTGGCCGACCTCTTTGCCAAGGCCGCGCCCCCGCAGCGCGTGCGCCTGCTCAACGGCTTGCTGCGCCCGGTCGGGCCCCTGGCGTTGGTGGCGATCGCCGCCGGCGCCTTTTCCAACCTGTTGCCGACCACGCGATGGCATATCGCCAGCGCCTCGCTCGACGACGCGATGCGGCTGACGGCCGGGCAGGTGCTGGAGCTCGCACGCTACGTCGAGCAGAAGCGGCCCGAGGCCTTCATGCAGTTGCCCGAGCTGCTGGCCGACAGCCCGCTGTGGGTCAACTCGCTCGGTGCGGCGCTGCTGTTGCTGGCGCTGCGCGCCTGGCAGCGCCGGGTCGGCTGAGCCTTCAGCCGTCGAGCAGGTCGCCCTTGTAGAAACACCAGGCCGTGCCGTCGTGCAGGTAGAAGTGCCCGTCGGCGCAGTTGTCCTTGCCCGGAAAGAATTCGCGGTAGGCCTTGGGCACCAGGCGCTCGAGCTGCGCGTCGGAGAGTTCCTCGAACTCATCGGGCGTGATGGCCTGGCCCACGCGCAGGCGGCGCGGCTCCATTAAGCGTCCCTGGACAGCAGCATGCGCAACTCAGGCAGCAACGCAGGCAGCTCGCGGCTCACGGTTTGCCAGACCAGTTCTGTGTCGACATTGAAATACCCGTGGATCAAGCGATTGCGCATGCCGACGACGGCAACCCACGGCACCTGCGGCGATGCCACACGTGTCTCGTCCGACACCTTGGTCGCCGCTTCACCGACGACCTCGATCGCCCGCACCACTGCGAACAGCAACATGCGGTCGGCGTCGAGTGCTGCGCGTTCGCGCCCCGCCATGAACTGACCTGCCGTTTCCGCGGCGTCGATCATGTGGCGCAGCCGCACGGCATCGTCACTGCGCATACTGCTCCTGTGCGCTGCGCATCACGTCATCGCGGAAGTGGTCGCTCAGGTCCTGTGCCGTGCGCAAATCGACGCGGCGCCCACCGATCAGGCCGGACAGCTCCACCTCCAGCGCAGCGATACCGATCAGACCGGGTGAGCGGCCGGGGGCGAACTCCACCAACAGGTCGATGTCGCTGTCGGGTCGCCCGCGCCCCGTGAGCAGCGAGCCGAACAACGCGATGCGGCTGATACCGTGACGCTGGCAGAACGGCGCGAGCACGTCATGTGGAATGGGGGCAGAAGTGGCTGTCATGGCAGGTGGCCGGATACCACGATCATGCCAGCCGCGTCGCTGCCTTGGCAACCTGGTGCTCGATCGCAGGCGCCTCGTCGCAAGACGCCGATGGTGCTACGGTCGTGGCACCACCCTGGAGATCCTGGCTGTGTTGGACGATGTTCAGACCCTCATCTTCGATGTCTTCGGCACGCTCGTCGATTGGCGCACCTCGATCGCGCGCGAGGCGCGTGCGGCGCTCGCTGCGCACGCTCCGGCGCTCGACGGCGAAGCTTTTGCCGACGCCTGGCGCGCGCGCTACCAGCCGACGATGGAGGAGGTGCGCAGCGGCGCCATCCCGTTCTCCAAGCTCGATGCCCTGCACCGCCGCAACCTCGACCATGTGCTGCACGCCCTGGGCCTGGACGACGTGCCGGAAGCGACGCGCGCCGAGCTCAACCTCGCCTGGCACCGCCTCGACGCCTGGCCCGATGTCGGCGCTGGCCTGGCGCGGCTGCGCACGCGCTTTCGCATCGCACCCTGCTCCAACGGCAACATCTCACTGATGGCCGACCTGGCCCGGCGCAATGGCTGGCACTGGGATGCGATCGTCGGCGCCGAACTGGCGCGCGACTACAAGCCCAAGCCCATCGTCTACCTGTGCGCCGCCTCAGCCTTCGACTGCACACCGGCGCAGGTGCTGATGGTGGCCGCGCACTCGTCCGATCTCGCGGCGGCCGAGGCCGTGGGCCTGCGCACGGCCTTCATCGCCCGGCCCGACGAGCATGGCCCAGGGCGGGGCGAACAAGAGGCCGGTGTGGCGGTCGATCTGTCGGCGGTCAGCCTGACGGCCCTGGCAGACCAACTCGGCTGCGCCTGACGCGTCCCTTGCCGCTATGCGACGACGGCCTCGAGCCGCATGCACGCGGCCACGTGTTCGCGGCCCGCGCTCGGGTCGGCGTTCGGGGTGCCGACCGGCACGAGCGCAGGCACTGCCTGGCGGCAGGCGTCGGTCACGTGCGGGCAGCGCGACGAGAAGGCGCAACCGGCAGGCGGTGCCATCGGGCTCGGCGTCTCGCCGGCCAGCGGTGCGGCCTCGCGCCGCACCCGCGGGTTGCCCGACGGGATGGCCTGCATCAGGGCGCGCGTGTAGGGGTGCGCCGGGTGGTCGAAGATCTGCCGCACCGGACCCATTTCGACGATGCGGCCCAGGTACATGATGGCCACCACGTCGCTCACGTGTTCCACCACCGACAGGTCGTGGCTGATGAAGACATAGGCCAGGCCGCGCTCGCGCTGCAGCTGCACCATCAGGTTGAGCACCTGACTTTGCACCGACACGTCGAGCGCCGACACCGGCTCATCGGCGATCACCAGGCGCGGGTTGAGCGACAGCGCACGCGCCACGCCGATGCGCTGGCGTTGGCCGCCGGAGAACTCGCTGGGGTAGCGCTGCAGCGCGTCGGCGCCCAGGCCCACGGTGGCCAGCAAGTCGCGCACGCGCTCGACTTGCTCGGTCTTGCTGCCCATGCCGTGCACCAGCATCGGTTCGCGCACGATCTCGCCCACCGTCAGGCGCGGGTTGAGCGAGGAGTAGGGGTCCTGGAAGACCATCTGCATCTCGCGCCGCAGCTTGAAGAGTTCGTCGCCACTGGCTTGCGCCAGGTCGCGGCCGTCGAACAGCACCTGGCCGCTGGTGGGTTCTTCCAGGCGCATCAGTGTGCGGCCCAGGGTGGATTTGCCGCAGCCAGACTCGCCCACCAGGCCCAGTGTCTGCCCCGCGTGCACCGTGAGGTTGACGCCGGCGACTGCCCGCACCGTCCCGACGTTGCGGCCGAAGATGCCGCCGCGCACGGGGTAGTGCTTGTGCAGGTCGCGCACTTCCAGCAGGGGCGCGGTCATGACGTCGACCCGCCCAGCGGAAAGTGGCAGGCCACCCAGCCGTCACCGTCGGCGGCGAGCATCGGGTCCACCTCGACACAGCGCCGCTGCGAATCGGCCGGCAGCGATTGCCGGTGCTGGCAGCGCGCGGCAAAGCGGCAGCCCGGCGGCGGCTGGAGCAGCGACGGCACGGTGCCTTCGATGGTGGGCAGTAACGCCTTGTGGGCGGTGCCGCGGCGCGGGATGCTGCTGAGCAGACCGTGGGTGTACGGGTGCCTCGGGCGCTCGAACAAATCAATCACCGGGCGGCGCTCGACGACGCGGCCGGCGTACATCACCACCACGGCGTCGCACATCTCGGCGATCACGCCCATGTCGTGCGTGATGAAGAGCAACGCGGTGCCGGTCTTGCGCTGCAGCTCGCGCATCAGGTGCAGGATCTGCGCCTGCACCGTCACGTCCAGCGCGGTGGTGGGTTCGTCGGCGATGAGCAGCCGCGGTTCGCACAGCAGCGCCATGGCGATCATCACGCGTTGCTTCATGCCGCCGGACAGCTCGTGCGGGTACACCGCCAGGCGCGCCTCGGGGTCGGGCATGCCCACGGTGCGCAGCATGGCGATGGATTTCTCTGCTGCTGCCGTACGTCCCAGGCCGAAGCGCAGGGCCAGCACCTCGCCCATCTGCTTCTCCACCGTGAACACCGGGTTCAGCGAGGTCATGGGGTCCTGGAACACCATCGCGATCTCGCGCCCGCGCAGGGCCGCCAGTTCTTCGCGCTTCATGGCCAGGATGTCGCGGCCGTTGAAGCGGATCTGCCCGCCCAGCATCACGCCCGGCGGGCTTGGCACCAGGCGCAGGATGGACGCGGCCGTCACGCTTTTGCCGCAGCCAGACTCGCCCACCAAGCCCACCGTTTGGCCGGCGTCGATGGAGAAGGAGACGCCATCGACGGCGCGCACGCGGCCGGCTTCGCCGTCGAAGCCGACCTGCAGGTTGTCGATTTCAAGCAGCGCTGCGCTGCTCATGGCGCAGCTTTCGGCGCGCGCACGCCCCAGGGGTCTTTGTCGATGTCCTTGTCCAGCGGCCAGGGCT